>DATICR010000319.1:0-2218 GCA_035456745.1 Ignavibacteriaceae bacterium | reverse complement strand
TGAGACTAAAAATGTTTTGTTCATTTCTGATCTCAATGGAATAAATAATATATATCGTCTTGATCTGACCAAGAATCAACCCCCAGTTCCTATCACAAATTCTCTTGATGGTTTGTATCAGCTTTCCATTTCTAAGGATGGTAAGAAGCTCGCATTTTCTTCATTGTTTGAAGCCGGATTTAACATCTTTTTACTTAATAATCCTTTTGAAATTAGTCTCGATCAAAAAGAACTTCCGCTTACTAATTATGTGGCTGGTTTAAAAAACCACTCAAAGGATACTGATAAAGATTCACTTGATTTTGAAATTACTAAGGAAGATTCAGTAGGGAATTCAGATGATGTCTCTTATTATACTGGAAAATACAGTGATACAACAGATGTATACGGTGACACTGTGAAGATTGATTTTGATAATTATGTATTCGGTGGAAATAAGCCGCTTAACATTGATTCCACTGATTCCGTGAATCAGAAATTTAATTTGACCGATAACCTTGATCCCAACGGTAATTATAAGGTTAATAAATATAAGATTACTTTCACACCGGATATTATATATGCTAATGCCGGTTATAGTACACTATACGGTCTTCTTGGCACAACTGTTTTATCGTTTAGTGATATTCTAGGGAATCACCGGCTGATAGGAGTTACCAGTCTTCAAATAGATTTGAAAAACAGTGACTACGGATTGGCGTATCAGTATCTCGGTGACAGGCTGAATTATGGTCTTGAAGGATTTCATACCGCTAGGTTCATCGCTCTCTCACAAGGAATTACTTCAAGTCTTTATAGGTACAGGAACTATGGCGCGGTTGGATCGTTAAGCTATCCGCTGAATAGGTTTTATAGACTCGAGGGAGGATTAAGTTATCTTAATGTATTAAGTGAAAACTTGAGTAATCCTGCGGAACCTAATGATGAAGTTTCATTTCTTTTACCTACCGCAAGTTTTATACATGATAATGTTCTCTGGGGATATACTTCCCCAATTGATGGTACACGCTACAGATTTGATGTGTTTGGTTATCCCGGATTCTTCGATAAAACAAAGAGTTTTTATTCCTTTTTAGGAGATTATAGAACATATTTTAAAATGGGGATTATGTATTCATTCGCTTTCCGTCTTTCAGGCGGATATTCAGGTGGTAATAATCCTCAAAGATTTTTCATTGGTGGAATCGAAAACTGGATAAATAGAAATTTTGCTACAACAGGAATTCCGATCCGCTCAGCCTCCGATTTTGCATTTATGACCCCCGCTCTGCCGATGCGTGGATATGATTATGCACAGGAAATTGGAACAAAATATTCTTTAATGAATATGGAATTCAGATTCCCACTTATCAGATATCTGGTAACAGGTCCTTTGCCAATATTGTTCAGTAATATTTTCGGAGTAGCTTTTGCTGATTTGGGTACTGCTTGGAATAATAATAAAGATTTGAGATTATTCGCAAGAAATGAAAATAATGAAGTCGTAAGTAAGGATTTGTTGATGGGTACAGGCGTTGGAGCAAGAATGTTCTTTCTTTATTTTCTATTAAGGTTTGATGTTGCCTGGGCATATAATGTTCAGGGATTCGGAAGTCCGAAATTTTATATTTCTCTCGGTGCCGACTTTTAGCCCATAACATTTATTCATACAAATCCGGAATTTATTAATCTTGTCTGCCTTCCACGAACTATTGTTTGAATTAGTCGAACCGTCAAAATTTTCGCAATGACTAGGTCCCATTTCGATACAAAAGTTTGGTTGTAGAGATTAATCCTTTGAAAAAACGATTTTAAGGGAAACAGCATAAATTTTTGGAGGGTAAAACGCTGATTGTCCTCAACCTATCCTGAATCTCCTGTTGGTAGGCTATGATTTCTTATCTGTCGATGACTTGGTTGAAGTATTTTCTGGTGATTCTTTCTTTGAAGGTGTTGAATTCTTATAATCAGTTTGATAGAATCCGGTTCCCTTGAAAATTGGACCGGCCCCCGGACCAATCAGTCTTTGTACAATCCCATTACATTTTGGACAATGTTTGAGCGGATCCGCTGTCATTGTCTGAAAATACTCAAATCGGTATCCGCACTCAGTGCATTTGTATTCATACGTAGGCATTATTTTTATCTCCTGATAAATGAATTTGAAAACTTAATGAAAATATTAAATATTTTCTATAAATTATTTGTTACATTTTTGATTTATGTTGCACATTGTTCG
>DATICR010000318.1:0-6184 GCA_035456745.1 Ignavibacteriaceae bacterium | reverse complement strand
TTACCGAATGTCTGATTTGACAAATTGTACTTATGTTCGAGGTAAAATCCCTTTATATAATTTAAAGGAGAATACAAGATAATACTTGCGAATCCCACAAGAAGAACAAACACAATAAAAACGACATAACTATTTGCAATATATTTTTGAAGAAAATATTCAAACCTTAAGCTAAAATGAAAATAGACAAACGCGAGTATTAGTAAAAAACTAGTCACGCTTTTGAAGATTCCAATTCCAAGTTTAATATTATTATATCTTTTAGAACTCATTAGCTATAGTCAACTGTTTTTTATTTTAATTTTTAACAAATGCGGAAATTCCTGCAAGGATGATTAAAACCAATCATAAATTTCCGGGAATCCCTCAATGAATTCTGAATACCAAACAGTTCCCTCAATAATAAATAAAACTGATCAAATTTCTTTTATTGTAGCAGTATTTTACAGCAAATAAAGATCTTTCAATGATTTGGGTAACAAACTGGTATAAAATACAAAAGATTCTGATATTATATGCTTAAATCATCTTAACATCATTATCCGGAAGCCAACCCAATTTACCATCTTTAAGTCTTATCTTGTAATAATTGTCGACCTTATCTTCCAGCTTAACTTTTAATCCTTCGTGAATGACAAAAGCATCCTTGCTGTCGGGATCGGGGGAGAGTTTTGCAGTAGCTGACTGTTCAACTACAACGCCGTTTTTAATATTAAATTCGCGGTTATATTTTATTGCTGCAACAGAGACGGCAACAATCAACAGGAATAGAACTCCTAATCCTGAAAAGAAAGAAATTCTCTGATAATCCGTTCTTCTGGTAAAGAAATAAAAGATGACTATTGAGAGTAATAATATGTAGAAAAAATAGCAGAGATAAACCCATCCGGAAAATGTAAAAACCGCAAGAAAACTTTCCCACCATTGAAAAATGAAAAAATCCGGAAGTGTGTTTATTTTATCAATTGTTCTTGAATTCGCAAGTGCCAGGTTATGCCGAATATCTTCATCTCCCGGAGACATCTTCAATGCTCTTTCATAATTTAATATTGCGTATCCAAGTTTGCCCTGTCTGTAATATGAATTTCCCAGGTTATAGTATAATTCAGCACTTTCATAACCTTCATTTAAAACTTTATCATACGACTGAATAGCTTTATCATACTGTTGTTTTTGATAATAACGGTTTCCCTGCTGCATAAAGATATGGGGCTGTGCAGTCAGGAGTATCGAAGAGAAAAAAACAAATAGAATTAATTTATTATACACCATTTCTCCTCACCGACAGAAACTTTTCAATTTCCGTTATAGTATGCGAAAGTTCATCATAAATTTCATTCATTGCTGCAGATTCACTTTTTTTCGGTGCAAAACGAATAAACTCACATTTATTTGCAACTCTTTCAAATTCAGTAATCAATCCCTCATTCAAACCCCGTTTTTTTAATTCTGAAGATGCTTTATCAACACTAAGTTCTGATTTAGGAATATGCAGTTTATCTTCAAGATATCCAAAAAGAGCAAGAGAAATTTCCGAATAGAAAGCATTATGTTCATTAGCTTCCATAAGGATCTTTGCCTGTTTCAATCTTGATTTTGCAATTTTTTGCGCTCTCTGATATTTCATTAATTGAATATTCCCGGCAAGCCTGTCTTCTTTTCTTCGCCATCCTACCAATCCAGCCATGAGAATCAGTGGAACTCCTATTGCAGTCCAGAATCCGGGACTATTCAGCATAAAATTCCCTTTTCGATGCAGACTTTCCATATCCGTTTTTATAAAACGTATATCATTACCTAAAAGTTTAATATCTTCTTTCCCGGCATATTCAGAAGAGTTTACATTACTCCCCTGTTCAACAACGACAGGATATGAAGGAGTACTTAGAGTAACATAAGATTTTTTATTTATATCAAAGTAAGAAAACTTAACAGGCGGAATTTCTTTTTTACCCGCATCCCGGGGGACAATGAGATATTCCGCTGTCTTTTTCCCTGAAATTTTTCCTGTGCGGTTGATCTGTTCATTTACTTTTGGTTCATACTTTTCAAATCCTGCCGGAAGATTTATTTCAGGCATGTCAAGCAGACTTATATTACCCGTTCCTTCAATACTTAATTTTAAGGTAACAGGTTCATTCGTTTTAGTTTTATTCTTATCAATTTGTGAGTTCAAAGAGAAAGACCCTACTGCTCCATCAAATGAATCCGGTGCCCCATTCGAAGGAAGCGCAGTTACATTTATTTTCAATGAATTTGATTTTGCTGTATAGTGAATGGTTTCCCCCAATCCGAAGAACGGATCATTAAAGAAATCATCAAAAACATTATTACTTCTTTTCTTTTGGACCTGAACCGGAACATCCAGTTCAAAAGGAGTAACATTTAACTGTCCGGTTTGTGTTGGAAAAAGCGCAACTTTTTTAAGAATTCCAACCCGGTACCTTTTACCATCAAGAGTTTCCGTCGTAAAGGATATATTATTAGGGGTTTCAATCTCTTCAGCCCAGAAGCCAGGATATTGGGGAAGTTTACTGATTGACATTTGAGAAGCAATACTCAACCGGGTATAAAGTTTATATGTAACTGTCACCTGCTCTCCCATATATGCCTTTTGTTTATCCACCGATGCCCTTACAAAAACATTTTTAGCAATTTCATCATTATCAACACCTGAATTATTAGAATTATTTGTTGAATTATTCGGGACCGGTGATCCTTTTTGCACCTGAATTGTCAGAGGGCTTGTTTTATATGTATTACCTTTATATTTAATAGACGCACTTCCAATAGTAAATCTGCCAATATTTTTCGGCTGCAGATAAAACGAATAAGCGAGTGAAGCAGAAACCGCCCCATTAATAATCTGCATACTTGTCGATTGATTTGGTCCGCTTAAAACCATAAAGCCGTCGAAATTTGGAGCCGAAAAATCACTAAGACTGTTAACATCATTCCCCTCGAAGGTGAAGGTAACCTGGAAACGGTCATTTAAACCAATTGTGGTATTATCCACTGATGCTTCAAATGATTGTGCTTTTATAATGGCCGGCACAATTACAAACAGGAGAAGGATATTTTTCAAATATTTTCCCATAGTTATAATGTTTACCAGTCCTTATCAGTTTTTATAGGTGTACCTTTTTGCTTTCTTATTTGTTTCTGAAGATCTTTTTCATTGTTACGCAGAGCCTGTAAGATTCTTTCAGCTTCCTCTTTCGAGATTTTATTCTGCTGTTGTTTTTGTTTTGCAGCATCCTGCTGAGCAGTCTGATTTTGCTGCGGTTTATTCTGCTGATTTTGTTTATTCTGCTGATCCTGATTTTTCTGCTGCTGGTCTTTATTCTGATTCTGCTGATCTTTTTTATCCTGATCTTTATTCTGCTGGTTCTGATTCTGTTTCTGCTGATTCTGTTGATTCTTTAACATTGACAGAGCATAGGATAAGTTATACTTCGTTTCATCATCATTCGGATTAATCTTTAAAGCATTTTTATAAGCTTCAATACTTTCTTTAATCTGGTTCGATTTTAGAAGTGCATTTCCAATATTGTGATATACTTTTGCTTTTTCATTTTCAGTTTTTGCTTCGGCAAGAGCTGTCTGATATGATTTCAAAGCCTCGTCATATCTTTTTTGCTGATAATAAGCATCTCCCAGATTAAAATTAGAAATAAAATTATCCGGAAGCTTATCAAGTCCTTTTTTGAAATTTACCTCAGCATCGGCAAATTTCTTTTCGTTATATTTATTTACTCCCTCATTATTGAGACTTCGAAGACTTTGGGACTGCAAGCCTGAATTACCCATAATAATTATTATGCTGCATAATATTAAATACCTGACATTCATTTCACACCTTTTCTTCAAATCCTAACTTCCTGTTAAGTTTATCAAATAGAATCGATCGTCTCTCCGTTACAAAAAATTCGATTAATAATAAAATTATAGCCGGAGCCAAAAAATAATAAAACCTGTCTTCGTAATCAGTAACTTTCCTTACACCAAATTCAGATTTCTCAAGCGATGACAGGTCACTATATATCCTGTCAAGATAATCTTCATAAGTAGAACCAAGGAAATATTTTCCATCTCCTGCAGACGCAATTTGTTTTAATATATTTTCATCGAGCTTCGTCAGAACAATATTACCATTTTCATCTTTTTTATAATCTACCTGTTGTCCCTGTGCATTATAAACAGGTATAGGCACCCCCGTAACAGAGCCAAGACCTATAGTATAAATCTTAATGCTTTTATCTTTTGCACCCTGAACTGCCTGCATTATATCACCCTCGTGATCTTCACCGTCAGTAATAATTACAATAACTTTTTGAGTACTGGTTTTATAATCAAATGATTTTACAGCAAGTTCAATGGCTGAAGCAATAGCTGTTCCCTGCTGAGGAACGGAATTTACATCTACCGCTGAAAGGAAAAGATTTGCTGCTGAATAATCAGTGGTTAAAGGAAACTGAATATAAGCTTCACCGGCAAAAATAATTAAACCAATTCTATCACCTCGTAGTTTGTTTATTAGACTGGAAATCTGGTATTTTGCTTTATCCAGTCTATCCGGTTTAATATCCTCGGCAAGCATGCTTCGCGAGACATCAAGAGCAATAAAAACGTCGATACCTGTCTGCTTTACTTCCTGAACTCTTGTACCTACCTGGGGATTAGCAGCGGCAAAAATCAAAAGAACCAGTGCAAAAAGAATAAGACTGAACTTAAACCAGTTTTTAAAACCGCTAAAATCTGGCAGAAGGATCCTGTGAAGCTTTTTATCAGCAAACCGGTCAAGAAGCCTCTTACGATTCCTGTCAAGATACCAGAATAAAAAAATCAGCACAGGAATTAAGTAAAGAGCATTTAAATATTCAGGATGTGCAAAACGAAACATTTTAATTATTAAAAATTTACAATCAACAATTTATAATTGACAATTAAAATCCGAATACATTCATACCTACCTTCATACAATTTTATTAAGGAATCTTCCTTAAAACTGTTCTTGCTAATGACACTTCCGCTAATAAGAGTAATATCCCGCTACCGAGCCATCCATAAAACAATTCTTTAGCATTCCGGTAAGATGTGACTTCTATTCTTGTTTTTTCCAGCCTATCTATTTTATTATAGATATCTTCCAAGGTTCTGTTATCTGTAGCTCTGAAATATTGTCCGTCTGTTATTCCGGCAATTTTCTGCAGTACGGTTTCATCAATCTCAACAGGTGCCATCTGATAGCGAATTCCAAACGGTGTTTGAACCGGGAACGGTGCATTACCGCGTGTTCCGACTCCGATAGTATATATTCTTATTCCAAATGTTTTTGCAATCTCCGCCGCAGATACAGGATCAACTTCACCAGCATTATTGACTCCATCAGTCAGGAGGATGATTATTTTACTTTTTGCATCGCTGTCTTTTAACCTGTTAACTCCGTTAGCGATAGCATTTCCAATTGCTGTCCCGTCTTCAATCATGCCGCTTTTAACTTCTTTAAGAAGATTTCTTAATACCGGGTAATCAATAGTGAGAGGGCATTGGGTAAAAGCTTCCCTTGCAAATATAACCAGTCCGATCCTGTCAGATGTTCTTTCTTTTATGAAATTATCTATTACATCCTTTGCTTCTTCAAGGCGGTTTGGTTTTAAGTCTTCCGCAAGCATACTACCGGAAATATCAAGTACCATAGCAATATCAATTCCTTCAGTATAAATATCTTCACCCGAGGAAAAAGTCTGTGGACGAGCTAAAGCGACGATAAAAAGAGTGACAGCAAGGATGCGCAAAATAAATGGGAGATGCCGTAATCTTTCTCTTATAGTAGGAGAAAGACCTTTAAGAAAACCAAGTGAAGAGTATTTAACCGAAGGTTGTCTTTTAAATCCCTTCCAGAAGTACCATGCTGCCATCGATGGAATTACAATAAGAAAATATAATATCCAGGGATATGCAAATGTTATATCACTGAACATTTTCAACCACCTCGTCTGCGGCTACTTTCATTTCGGATTTTGTTTTATGAACAATCTTCTCTGCCTGCTGCATCATCTCTTCATTGACGGAAGCCAACGGCTGATATTTCGCAAATTTTACCAGGTCAGCATTACTTAAAAAGTTTTGGGTATCGTCAATTATCATTTCGGTCCCCCTTCTTTTTCGCAATTCTTCTATT
>DATICR010000317.1:0-5613 GCA_035456745.1 Ignavibacteriaceae bacterium | reverse complement strand
TTACGTCAATGCCTGGGTTCCTCTTGATGATGTCAATGAAGAGAACGGAACAGTCTACCTGCTTCCATACGGACTGGCCGGCACAAAAGAAAAAGTTGAACATAAACCCGTTCCAAATTCAAATGACAGAATAGGATATTTCGGCACCGAGAAAGGCATTCCTGCAAATTGTCCCGCCGGATCCATCGTAGTTTTCTCAAGCACCACCTTCCATAGATCAGGTGCAAATATGACAAATAAACTTCGCCGTGCATACGCTATCCAGTACTCCCCCGAACCGATCTTCGAAGCCGATGGCTCCTTAAAAGGATTGGCAGAACCGTTTTTGAAAGATGGAAAGAGAGTCAGATAGGTTTGGGAGAGGAGGTCGGAGGTACATCCGCGTAGCGCAGAACTCTGTCCTGCGGTGTAGGTTTGTGCAACTTTCTGATTATTTTTGCTTTTTGTTTTTTGCCTACTGCTTCTGCCTATTTATCTTTTTCTCGGCTGCCACGGTCAGGTTTGTGCCCAAGTTCCAAACCGTGGCAGTATTAAAATACTTTAAACTATTAAGCTTTCTTAATAAAGTAATTTCGTTTTCTTAATTCTTCTTACTTCATAGTCTGGCATAGCCAGAACCAAAAAAGGATTGCTCTTACTACTCATTCCATAAAAGATTACAAATAAAAAGCTATTTATTCAAATGTATTGTCAAGTTAACACTTCGAATAAATAGTCATGATTCTAAACAAGTCCTTCCCATTCCAGGGGAAGGACTACAGGATGAGGTCAATTATCAGTTAGAACTATATTTTTTATACGAAAAGTTTTTACGCTGATAAACGCTGAATACTGATCTTAATGTCAAAAAATAATATTTAATTAATTCAAATTAATTCATATGAACTGTCGTGCTGATTTTCACTGATCCCTGGCAGGATGCCTATCAATTTTAGATCAGTTTAGAAAGGCATCACGCGCAGCGAAATCAGTCGAAGCGAAGTCGGAGTGAAACGTAGATCCCGTTCCCAACGGGACGAAGATCCCGCTTTGTTTTTTAAAACTTTCTTTTTTATACTTAGTGGTCCTTGGTGCCTTGGTGGTAATGACTTCGCGGCAATTCTCCCTATTAATGTGGAACAGTCATTGCAGTATAACTACAAAATGCTTCGATTAATTGTTAAATAATAATAATTTATATCGAAATATTGTTGATTTTAAAGGTTTTATACTGAAATATATCTCTTAAATTAAGTCATTGTGTTCGATTATGGTACAATGCAAAATATTAAATATTCTTTAATACTATTGAAAAGAGGGGAGAATTTTGTTATGTTTTTTCAGATTAATTTAGGTCTTGAGGGAAAAAATGGGAAGTGCAATTTATCTCTATGAAAATTAATTAGAGATGGGGAAAGTGATGGTATGAGTAACGGGAATCATTTCTTTAATTTTATTACCTTAGATGTTAATAATCCTCCGGTAAAAACTATTCCTCCACATAGCAGAATTGATCTTTCTTTAATTACTGCTCTTCCGGTACCAATATCAATCTGGCAGAAAATAGACGATAATTATTATCTTATATATATAAACAAATCGGCTAAAAAAATATTCGAGCCGGCGCTTACCTGGGGGATGCGACTGGACAAGGCGTTCCCTGTCGAATATCAGAATATATTGACCTCAAATCCTTCTGAGGATTCTTTTTATCAGAGACTTGATAATGACCTCCTTATGCTTTGCCATTATCTAAATGATCAATCAAATTATAAACAGACCTCTGCAAAAAACGGAAGATTAGAACAGGAAGCACTGCAAAAAATAATTGAACCCAGTCCGGTTTCAATTATTATTACTGACATAAATGGTAATATTGAATATGTGAACCCGAAATTCGTCGAAGTTTCTGGTTATTCGTCAAATGAAATTATTGGGAAGAAACCGTCTATATTAAAATCAGGAGATAAGTCTTCCGAAGATTATAAAACGATGTGGGAAACAATTTTGTCGGGTAAAGTCTGGAGAGGTGAGTTTATAAATAAGAAAAAGAACGGCGAAATATACTACGAATATGCCGTTATTTCCCCTTTGAAAGATAACCAGGGTAAAATAAAAAACTTTATTGCTTTTAAGGAGGACATTACTAAACTCAAAACAACCGAAAATGAGCTGAGCCAGTCCGAGAAGTTTGCTTCACTAGGAAAGATGGCTGCGTTTGTTTCTCATCAGATAAAAACACCATTGTCTTCTATAAAATTGAGTGTTGATCTACTGGAACAGGATCCTTCAATTTGCGGCGATGCGCATAAGTCCATCTCGATAATTCAAAAAGAAGTTAAACGTCTTACGGAATTGCTTAAAGAAGTTTTACAATTTTCTAATCAATCAAAATTATATTTTTCTGAAATAAATCTGTCGAAGAAATTCGAAAATATTCATACGTTCTTAAAACCATTATTAAAAGCCCGGGGAATTAAATTAAATAACAAGACTTCCGGTAATCTAATTTATGGAGATCCTCAGCAGCTTCGCTCTTTATTTCTGCATCTGCTCGAAAACGCCATTGAATCAATAGATAAAGAAGGTGAAATTGAAATTTCCTCCCGGATGGAACAGAACGAGTGTCATATATTGATAAAAGATAATGGCTGCGGAATTACTAATGGAAAAGAGATATTCGAGCCGTTCTTTACTACTAAATCTTCAGGAGCCGGATTCGGTCTGCCTATTGCAAAAAATATAGTGGAAAAGCATAACGGCCAGTTAAAGTTATTATCCTCTAAACCTGGCGAAACAATTTTTGAAATAATACTTCCAATGGGGAATAAAGGTGGAAAAACTTCTGATTATTGACGATGACGAATCTTTAAGCGAAGCTTTGAGATTGGTCCTGAGTAAAGCAGGATACGAAGTCTTCATTGCTGATTCTGCTGAAGCTGCTTTAGATTTAATTGAAAAGAATAAAGTTGATCTGATCCTTTCTGATTTGAAACTGCCAGGGATGAGCGGCATTGATCTCCTGACCAGGGTTAAACTTCTTGATGAAGATCTTCCATTTGTAATTATGACTGCATACGACGAATCAACATCCACAATTAAAGCCATGCAGCACGGTGCGTATGATTATATAGAAAAGCCTCTTGACGTTGAGAGATTAAAAACCATAATTAAAAGAGCACTTGAAGGAAAAAAAATCAGCAGCCATCTTTCCGTTTCAATCTCTAAAGATTCGGGTGATTACTGCATAGAGAACAGTCTTATCGGTAAAACGCCGGTAATGAAGGAAATACTTAAGAAAATCGGGAAAGTATCTAATAATCGTGTTAATATTTTGATTCAGGGTGAAAGTGGAACAGGAAAAGAGCTTATAACAAGGATAATTCATTTCACGGGAATTACCAAAACTGAACCATTCATCGCAGTGAATTGCACTGCACTCACTGAATCTTTACTTGAAAGCGAACTCTTTGGTCACGTTAAAGGATCATTTACCGGTGCAATAAAAGATACGAAAGGGAAGTTTGAACTTGCAGGCCAGGGAACGATTTTCCTGGATGAAGTTGCCGAAATATCGCCCAATCTCCAGGTGAAACTACTGCGTGTCCTTCAGGAAAAAGAGTTTGAAAAAGTCGGTGGAGAAGTTACCATTCCAATGCAGGCAAGGATTGTAGCAGCAACCAACAGAAACCTGCAGGAATATGTCGATGCCGGAAAATTCAGAGAAGATCTCTATTACCGTTTAAAAGTATTCACCATCGATGTACCGCCGCTTAGAGAAAGGCGCGAAGACATACCGGGTTTAATACTACATCTCCTGAAAAAAATAAATAAAGAGCTTCACAAATCAGTGAGAAAAGTCCCCATCGAAGTAATTGAAATGCTTCAGAACTACGAATGGATAGGGAATGTACGTGAACTGGAGAATACACTATTGCAGGCTGTCGTTTTAACCGACGGTGATATATTGAACCCTGAGAATATCCTGCTGAGGAAGAAAGTTGCATTAAAAGATGGTTCGGATAATATGAATTACGGGGAAGGGGATAAATGTCTGGATGAAATTGACAAAGAATATATCCGTCTGGTCCTCAACAAAGTAAACTGGAACAAAACTCGGGCCTGTGCAATATTAAAGATTTCCAAACCCACCCTCGATAAAAAGATTAGAGACTTTCATCTGGAGCCTCGTAGTTAAGTAATAAGTATGTAGTAAATAGTAAGTAGCCATAATCGGGATTCCTTTTAACAAGAGGACCCTTGAATTAATAATTTGTCAGGAAAAATGGAATTTAAAAACAATTCTTATCTGACTAATAACAAAATTTTTCAGGTTTAGTTATCATACTATTGAGCATTTTAGAAACTTCTGTATATTTTTCAACTAAATAGCCATACTTTTCCAAATTTATATAACCAAAATCTCTGGAGAAATCTAACCAGACTGTAGTCTCCGAACACTCCCCATCAACGTCGACTAATTTACTTACGAAAAATTTTGGATATCTTCTTCTGCTCCACGCTTCACCTATATTAGAAGGAATTGATCGTGATGATCTTCGGATTTGATCTACTAAAGAATATTTCTCATCTTTTGGAAAGGATTTTGTGATTTCAAAAATTTCAAGTGCCAGTTTATATGAGAGCTGGTAGACTATTAAGTCTTTGAATCCCCTATACTCCTTATTCATTTTTATCCCTTATTTTTTTTCAATATTTATTTGTCTAAAAATAATTGTAATTCACCTTCCATCAAAATATTCAGCCTCCTTACTCCTTACTTTTTACTAACTACTCCATCAACCACCCAGTCCCTTAGTCTCTGAGTCTCTAAGTCCCACAGTCCCTAAGTCCCTTCGTCTCCCAGTCCCTAAATCTCAAAGTCCCTCCATATCTAAGTCTCCATTTACTAACTACTCCATCAGTCCCCAAGTCGAATCAGCGTCCCATTAATAATCTACGCAAAAAATGACGCCTCCACGAAAAATTTGTCGTACCTCACAGGTAAAGTTTTCTTAAATCTTGCCAAAATGATGCGATTTATGGACATTTTTTAATTAGAAATTCTGGCATTTCAGTTGATTTTCCATTTTCAGAATATGGCCTGCTAGGAAAAAACTAATCAGGTTCTGACTAATCTTTTTTTATTGTACTGTATTTCCTGTAATGATCGCAAAAACTACTTCTATTTCAAAGTTATAATTAAAAAACTATCAATTTACTTGTTAGTGAATTGAGAGGAGCCAAAATGAGAATGTATTTGTACTATTCATTCTGCCGAAAATTTATATCTATACTTCTGCTTTATTTTGTCTTTTCCGGATTGATATTTAGTATCTCCGGAACAAACTATTATGTTGACAGAGATGCGAATGGAAATGGGAACGGCACAAGCTGGGCAAATGCAGCAAATACCATTTCTGCTTTAAATTGGAATAATATAAATGGTGGGGATACGGTTTATGTTTCCGGAGGAACTAGTTCAAGTGTTTATGATAAAGATATACTCACAAATGCCATAATTACAAACGGTATTGTAACAATAACTAAAGGAAAAGATTCCGGTCATAATGGAAGAGTAATTTTTGAACAATCTGGAATACCCACAGGCAGTAAATGCTCCTTTCAACTGAA
>DATICR010000316.1:0-5253 GCA_035456745.1 Ignavibacteriaceae bacterium | reverse complement strand
ATCGGATAATTATGCCAGCCAACGGTGAAACTGGATGATTCATCTGAATAAATATATGCAACGCTCTGGTCGTAATTAGCAAGAATTTGACCATTGATAGAGGATGCATCGTCAGTAACCGGATTTACGGAACCCATCGGGGTTGCACTCCAGTATGGCCAGTTAGTAGCATTTACATATCCGTAGAACATTACATCCTGAACCTGGGAAAACTGAGGTATTCCGCTGATATCATATACTGCCCATCCGTTATTTGGATAAACTGTATTGATTTCACCATCGGTCTTTGTTGTTCCTTCAGTATTTCCTGTCCAGTACTGAGCACTTTGCGGATAAAAATCTTCAACAAGAAGATTTGGATTCTGTTCAGTCATAAATGTCCAGTTGGGTCCTGTAGTTCCGCAAGTATCGTTTCTATCTACAACATACCAGTGATATGTTGTATAATATTCAAGTGCTCCTGTCGGCCATGAAGTAATTGGAGCGCCGCTGTATACCTGGGTAACACTTCCCGTAGGACCAAACCATACTTCAATATTATTTGTACCAGCACCATTTGTCCATGTCAAAGTGGTACCATCTACGCTAATATCTCCTGTACCAGTTGGTGGATTAGGATTACTTGCAGCTTCAACAGGGCAAGGAGGTCCATACTGAGTATCGAGGGCAAAAGGAGCAATCTGATCAACCCAATCATATACCAGAGTAGTATTTCCTGTTACCTTGTCCATTGTTCTTAACTGACCGGTGAAAGTATCCAGATTGAACGCCGCAAGGTAAATTGTGCCAGTCTCAAAATCATAGCTCATTCCCTGACCATAGTTAGGTGTAAATCCAACATAGCCTAAAGCTGTTAATGCTGCTGTGTTAATATCAATGATATAACCGTCGGCTGCACCGGGGTTGATATCAACAGCATAAGAATAACATGTTCCGTTTTCATCAAAACAAAGATCGATCATTAATCCGGTGATTGCCGGTGTGAATGAACCAATCAATGTTGCGGTCAAACTATTTATATCAAGAGAATAAAACTTTGAACTTGAACACATATAATAAGTATCATTTGCAGGATTATATGAAATACCATTCGGCTGATCGCCGCTCATTCCAGTAATATTACCTATTAACGTACACGTGCCTGAGCCCGGATCAAATAAATATAATGCCGGAGCTATATCTACCAGATAATAATTTCCGTCACCGCCTTTGCACATTGACGCTGCAAAATTCGGAGCAGAAAAGCTTCCCAGAACTGTGAATGGATTTCCGTCCGGTATTGGCATGGAAATATTTGAACTTGTCGAATTGTCATTTGCATATGCAACGCTTGCCAGCGGGGAGGTACCGTACTTTACATGGCTCCTTGATTTATCAAAAGGGGCTTTTCCGGTAGAAAGAGTGACCTGCTGTGCATAAATGCTGCAAAATGCAAATAACAGAAGTAACCCTAAGGTAAACTGAAAAGTTTTTTTCATTGCGAACTCCTCTAAACAGTGAATAAATAAAGTTGATTAGATAAAATCAAACACCTGTTGGTTTAAGTGAAATCAGTAATTACGAACTATCACCTCCCTTTGTTTTTTGAAATGTACGGCATCCTCAAATGATCGTAACTAAAATTCATAATATTATACTATGAATTTCGGCGTATCAATATAGGATACCCATTCCTTGTTAAAGGACAATTGTTTTAAAAGATTAATTGTTAAACTCTACCAATAATAGCGCAACATTAAAGAATTAATTTCAATATTGCAAGAAGAAAAATAAATTTTATTATTTTTTTTAAATCTGTCTGAAATATTATAATTCATTATTGCCGCGAAGTCTCATAGACACAAAAGCGATACCATAAAGACCGGTTATTATTCTGATAAAGTCCCAAGTTTATATAAGAGCTAATTATGATAGTCATAGATTAAACAGGAAGAAATATCTACTTGGAAAATGCAAGTAAAATTGAAACTTTTTGCTTTTAAATTATTTCAGACAGCGTGTTTAAATGAATTGGAAAAGGTGAGCATTATAAAATAATTTTTTTGTTACGATTAAAATTGAATTAACATTTTACTTATGATTAGAAGAAGGTGAAGTAAAAAAATAACAATACCGATTTGTTGATAAAGATCACTTCAAATTTATCGGTAATGAGATGCCTTCTGAAATAATTTAATTTATTTTACTGAAGCGATCAGGTTACTTTATTTGCTACACCTGAATATTTTTATTTTTATTCATTGAAGATTCTTCCAATTTCTTTTTATATGTGAGTAATTTCTTTTGTAACTGATCATTTCCAGTACCTAAAATCTGTACTGCCAGTAAACCGGCATTCTTAGCCTGATTAATTCCTACAGTCGCTACTGGAACTCCAGCAGGCATTTGTACTATTGAAAGAAGTGAGTCAAGCCCTTCGAGTGATTTTGCCTTTATTGGAACACCAATTACGGGTAATGGAGTATATGCGGCTGTTACGCCAGGAAGATGGGCCGCACCGCCTGCTCCGGCTATGATTACTTTCATACCTTTTTCGTGTGCGGCTGAACTGTATTCTGCCGAATATTTAGGAGTACGATGTGCGGAAATAATTTTGATCTCGTAAGGAATCTCAAATTCTTTTAAAATATCAGCAGCTTCCTTCATGATTGGTAAATCTGAGTCACTTCCCATTATAATCCCGACTAATGGTGTATCAGCCATAATGCATTTCCTTGTATTTGTAAAATTATAAAATAATTAAGGTTTTTTTTTATTCCCAAATATGAGCATGCAGTTAATTAATTTCAAGTTCATTGTTAAATTTTTGAAGCGAAGAGCGGGATCTCTGCGTCGCTCCGACTGCCCGTCCGAATTAAACAATGACGCGACTACTCAGACACCGCTAATCGATTCCTTCAAAACATTAGGAAATCTGCTGCCACGGTTTGGAAAATAAACGCGAACCTGGACCGTGGCAGCCCAGAAAGGTCATATTTAACATTGAATTAATCCTTGATTCTGCTTCGTGATTTCACTATAAGCTTTGAGTAATATGATCAATGAAATTCATATATTGTTATCTTCTGCCAATCCACGATCCGATTTAATAATAATTCTTCCAATCAATCTTATTTATGACATATCCGTCAGACTGCAGTAATATTCCTCCCTGTAAATCAGTTCTGTAGATAATTGCGCCGGCACTTTTTAATCTGCTTATGACCTTGTCAGATGGATGTTGAAATAAATTTTTGAAACCACAGCTTACCAGGCATATTTCAGGAGACACTGATGATATGAATTCAGATGAGGTACCGGATTTGCTTCCATGATGTCCTAACTTAAGTACATCTGAATTCAGAAAATCCGCATAATATTTCCTGTAATATATTTCACCATTTCTCTCCAGATCACCTGTGAACAGGAAGGACGTATTGCCGTAAACTATTTTTAGGATTCCACTTCTGTTATTCGAAGATACCGATTGATTTCTGTCTAGTGAACTGTCATTCAATATATAAATTAAAGCGTTATTAATTTTAATTTGTTTCCTGGAATAATATTCGACAGGAATATTCCTGGATTTTAAGTATTTCTCAAAACGCATGTCCTTATTACTCTGAATAACCGGTACAGGCTTGAATATTTTTTCTAATTTTTGTTTTTCAATCAAAGATACAAATCCACTATAGTGATCAGCATCAATATGAGAAACAAACCCATAATCAATTTTATTTATACCAAGTGTATGAAGCAAAGGCAGAATTACCCTTTCCCCATTATCATAAAATTGAGTTGCATTCCCTCCATCTATTAAAGCAGTTTTTCCTCCCGGAAATTTAATCAGGTACGAATCACCCTGACCGACATCAACCATATAAACATTTAATTTATCTTCTGCAAATAAGTTGATATCGTCAATAGAAGAAAATAATCCAATGTTTAAAAAAATCAGAAGCATCACAATAAGCTTTGCTTTAAAGGTAGATAAATACCGGAGAATAACTATTCCGCTGAATAAGAATAAATAAAATATCAATGCATTATTCAAAGAATAATTCCTTACATCAATAAAAGAATATTGCAGAGTTCCCGCAAATTTCACAATAAGAAACATAAAATGAGAGAACAGATTATTGGCAGACGCAAAGACAGAGGCGGCCCATAACGAAAATGGCAGCGCAGCAAAAGTAACAATAACAGTTCCTATTATAACTCCTGTAAGTGGTATAACAATCAGATTTGCAAACAGAGCCACAATTGATATTTTACCGAAATAATATAATGTGAATGGCATTGTGCCGATCTGCGCACTTACAGAAACAGCCGCAAATAATAAAACATTCTTCAGGTTTTTATTCCTGACACCTGTTTTTGAAATCTGTCTGCTGATGATTGGGTAAAAATACGCAATTGATAAAACAGCGGAAAAAGATAATTGAAAACCTGGATTAAAAACTTCAGAAGGATCAATCGAAAGTATTAACAGAGCAGCAATAGCAAGTGAATTATAAATATTTGTTGTTCTGTCCGAGAGAAGAGAGATCATCAGAATAATTGCCATAACAGAAGCTCTGACAACAGTTGCAGGATTACCCGTTATAAATACAAACAATATTATTCCGCTAATTGTGATTATCGTTCTGAAATATTGATTTAATCTGCCGCACATTGCGTAAAATATTAAAGCAATAAATCCTACATGCAATCCTGATACTGCAAGGATATGCACCACCCCGGCATTGATAAATTGAGTCTTAGTTTCGAAATCAATTTCACTTCTGTCAGCCAGAAGCAGTCCTCTTAATAAAGCTTTTGTTTCATTCGTATGTAAACCAGAAATTATATTATCAAATTTTGTCCTGACAGAATAAATAAACCCTTTGAAGGATTCGCTTTTATTGCTGAGAATCTGAATATCTTCCGATTTATAAGATGTGACAATACCGCTGACATTTTTGGAGTGAAGGTACGTATTATAATCGAACTCTCCGGGATTTCGTTTTTCTCTCCCTTTATGATAAGTTCCAATAATTGAAATTAAACTGCCGGGAAAAAAATTATTGTATTTTGCTAAATAGCTCCTACCGGATAAATTACAAACCAGATAGACCTGGGTTTTAACGGTTTTAGCTGCTGTTATGGAATCTGTTTCCAGTAAAAATGAAAAACCATCCTTATCGGGTAGATCTATATTCACAATTGTTCCGTAAGCCCTAAAATCTTTAATAAAATCAATTGAATCCGGCAAAAATATTCTGCTTTTCTGCT
>DATICR010000315.1:0-3752 GCA_035456745.1 Ignavibacteriaceae bacterium | reverse complement strand
CCATTCTTTTCCACATTCCAATACAGGGTCCGCACGCATTCGCAAGAATCAATCCGCCAAATTGTTCAAGGGTTTTTAACTGTCCGTCCCTCTCTATTGTCGATCTAACCTGCTCCGAACCGGGAGTTATTGTGAACTGGGATTTAGCTTTCAGTCCTTTATTTATTGCTTGTCTGGCAATGCTGGCTGCACGATCTATGTCTTCATAACTGGAATTTGTGCAGCTCCCAATCAATGCAACACTTATTTTTTCGGGATAACCGTGTTCTTTAACGGCTTCTTTCATTTTTGAAATCGGCCACGCTTTATCGGGAGTAAATGGACCGTTTAAATAAGGTTCAAGTTCATCCAGATTTAATTCTAAAACCTGGTCGTAATATTTCTCGGGATCCTTTATAACCTCCTCATCTGCGGTCAAAACATCTGCAAGACCTTCTGCTAAAGCAGCTACATCTGCACGATCTGTGATTCGCAGATAAGCAGCCATCTTTTCGTCAAAAGGAAAAACAGAAGTTGTTGCTCCTATCTCTGCTCCCATATTGCAAATGGTACCTTTACCTGTACACGATATTGTTGTAGCTCCTTCTCCAAAATATTCTACTATTGCACCTGTACCGCCCTTGACTGTCAGAATTCCCGCCAGTTTCAAAATAATGTCTTTCGCAGAAACCCAGCCGCTCATTTTTCCTGTCAGTTTAACTCCAATGAGTTTGGGCCATTTAAGTTCCCATGGCATTCCTGCCATTACATCAACTGCATCCGCGCCGCCAACTCCAATAGCAATCATTCCTAACCCTCCGGCATTTGGAGTATGTGAATCAGTACCTATCATCATTCCACCCGGAAATGCATAATTTTCAAGAATAACCTGGTGGATTATACCTGCGCCGGGCTTCCAGAATCCTATTCCATACTTTCTTGAGACACTTTCAAGGAAATTATAAACTTCTTTATTTTCCCCGGTAGCCCTTAGTAAATCATCCTTTGCTCCAACCTGCGCCTGAATTAAATGATCACAGTGAACAGTTGATGGAACTGCTGTTGTACTTCTTCCTGCAGACATAAATTGTAGAAGTGCCATCTGGGCAGTAGCATCCTGCATTGCTACACGATCAGGAGCCAGTTCAGCATAATCCTTCCCTTTCTTTAATTCTTTTTTGGGAGTTTCCCATAAATGTACATAAAGAATTTTTTCTGCATAGGTCAGCGGTCTGTTTAAAATATTCCGTATCAATTTTAACTTGTCTCTGTATCCGGAGTAAACATTTTTTATCATTTCAATATTTGCTGCCATTTTTAACCTTCAGTTCATTTATTTTATAGAATAACCTCTAAAATACAAAAATTGAAAATAATTTCCTTATTCTTTGGCTGTGTAACAACATATCAGAACCCAGATTAACAATTACAATCTTTCTTATTCGTAGAATTTTATCCTCATAATTATTCATGATCATTTGGATGAAAACGGTGTATTTGGCTGAGAGGTCATAGCTTTTTTTGTACATTCTTTTAAAGAGTGGTTTAAAAAATATTGAACTAATAAGAAAGATGGCATAAAATTGGCTGGAACTTTAACGATTAGATATTAATTATTTTATTTAAAATCCATAAAGGAATGCTTTTGATAAACGCTTCAATTTTAATAGTTGATGATGAGAAAAATTATCTTGAGTTAATGAAATCTCTGCTGCAGGAGGAAGGTTATCAGAATATCATTACGGTGCCGGATCCTCTTAAGGTGGAAGAAATTCTCAAAAAAAATCAGATTGATATTATTTTGCTTGATGTTTATATGCCCGGAATGAATGGACTGGAATTGCTTGAAAATCTGATACCTCAATATCCTCAGGTTCCGTTTATTATGATAACAGGAGTTGATGATGTACAGATTGCTTTGAAAGCAGTTAAACTGGGAGCTTATGAATTTATAACTAAACCACCTGATATTGACAGACTTTCATTAACAATTAAAAGAGCACTCCAGCAGAAGCTGCTTGAGAAAGAGCGTGATACACTTAGAAGCGGGGTTGATAAAACAGAGGCCTCTAAGTCTAAATTCAAAGAGATAATTACTGAATCACCCGCCATACTAAAAGTATTTGAATTGATAGAAATATTTGCACCAACAAATGAAACAGTTTTGATAACCGGAGAAACGGGAACCGGCAAAGATTTGATCGCAAGAAAAATTCATCAGCTGTCACCAAGAAAAAATAAACCACTCGTTACGGTTAACCTGGCTTCAATATCTCCAACTCTTTTTGAAAGCGAGCTTTTCGGGCATGAACGCGGCTCATTTACAGGAGCTACTAATGAACGGTTGGGTTATTTTGAAGCGGCTAATGGAGGTACAATTTTTCTCGATGAAATCGGAGAAATGCCGAAAGAATTGCAGGGAAAATTGTTAAGAGCAATTCAGTATAATGAGATATATAGAATTGGCAGCACTAAACCTTTGAAGCTCGATATCCGTATTATAACGGCAACAAACAGAGATCTTCTTGAAGCTGTAAATAATAAAGAATTCAGGGCTGATCTCTACTACAGATTAAACCGGGGATATGTAAAGCTGCCTCCTTTGCGCGATCGAGGAGAAGACATAATTATTCTTTCAAAATATTTCCTTGACACCGGGAATAAAACTTATAATAAAAAAGTAAAAGGTTTTAATACAAAAGCCCTGAACCGCTTAAGGAGTTATGCATTCCCCGGTAATATTCGTGAGCTCGAAAATCTTGTCATGAATGCTGTGGCTAAAACCAGAGATAATGAATTAATAGCTGATATAGATCTCCCCGAAAATTATGACATTAAACTTCCAACTTCCACCCCGGAAAATAATATTATAACTATTGATGAAGTAGTAAAGAATCATATTACTCATATTATGCAGTTTTCCAGGGGAAATGTGCAAAAAGCTGCTTTAATATTGGGACTAAGTGAAAGAACACTGCAGAGAAGGCTTCAAAGAATGAGAGAAAATGGCGGTTGAATTTATCTTTAAGTGGTAATTTTTTCTTCTCAACATGTCAAAATTGACACCATATTTGACGCAGGGTATTAAAATTGATTAATACCTAATATTGATTGTGATCACAGTCAAGGCATTGGATTTGATACAATATCTGAAATCCAAAAAGGAAAATTAATGGCGAGTATTCAATCAATGTTAGCTATAGGGGCTCTGGTTATTTTTTCTATCGTTTCGCTTTTATTCAACTCAAGCTATATGCAGAGTTCTGCAATTGAAATTGAAGATAAGGTTTATCTTACTGCATTTTCATTGGCGGATGATCTGATAGAAGAAATGAAGCAGAAGGCATTCGATGAAAAAACTGTTGATTTCCAGGCAATTCGTGTAGATCAGTTGACTCCGGATGGTTCCCTTCATCCCGATGGGTCTGAGGCCTGGCCGAATTTCAATGATATTGATGACTATGATGATTACAATAAAGATGTCGATGCGCCTCATGCCGAAGGATATCATATAACTTGCACTGTTAATTATTGTGACGAAGCTGGAAACACTATTCATACACAGGCTTTTTATAAGAAAGTTACAATAACAGTAGCCAGTGATTATCTTCGCGATCCTTTCGAAATGTTTTTCGTTTTTTCACTTCATTCAAAGAATTAAAAGAGTCATTTATGAATACAATGATGGATATACTGAGTTCTACAATTATTGGAGGCATGCTGATGCTTCTGATTTTTAAGCTGAATCTTTTTATGTCTGAATCAAGTTATTC
>DATICR010000314.1:0-6590 GCA_035456745.1 Ignavibacteriaceae bacterium | reverse complement strand
GCATCTTCCGGAGCAATTTCTGTACTCATATGAAGGATTCCGCTCTTTGGAGTTTTATCCAATCTCTGGTAGCTTCCGATTATATCAAATATTCCAAGAACATTTACACCAAGTTCACCGAATATTCCATTATCAGCATTTTCATTTAATTCCAATCTTTGAATTTTACTGAAAATACCCAACTCGCCGGCACGGAACCTTTCAATTTCATACAAAGGTCCAAAATAAGAAGGGATATATTGTTTATTATTAAATCTTCTTTCAAGTTTAGCGTGTGCGGTTATTAAGCCGAGAGAATTAAATTCTCCGATTATACCGGTAGCAACTCCATCTCCAAAGTTCAAAATTTTTGCATAATCTGTATATAAATCAAGATTAAACATCGGTATTCGTAATAACGGGAGTCCGATATCCGCACCAATAATATTTACTGAACCCTCATCTTTTGTTACGGATAAATTCCCGGTAACCGGATCATAATTTCCTGCAGTTATCCCTGCTTTATCATTGAAGTCTCCCGCATACGAAACACCCACTTCCAGGTTTCCAATGATAGGTATCTCAGCAAGTGAAGTGAACTGCAGCGGTCTGACATAACCTCTGATGCCCAGAAGTCCTGCTTCCGAAAAAGAACTATATATTGATTCAAATCCGAACTGTCCAAAATCGATATCAAGATTAAGTCCTGTTTTTCTTGCGTCAATAGTAGGACTATTATTATACGCATACATTATACTGCCATGACCCATAGTATAATAATCAAGCGCACCAATTTTGGCGTAAACCGGATCATTTTTTAATCCATATCTTACATAACGTATAACACTCAGATAATCAGAAAAAGTATTAAAATTTTCCTTACGAATATATCCATTTTTATCGAAATCCATCATAAGATCCAATCCCACACCAAAATTGGCGAAAGAAATCTCGGGTGTAAAATGGAAAGTATAATACAGTTGGCCATCAATCCAGTTTAAACCGAGACCACCCTCGAGTCTTCCCTGATCAGGTAAAGGATATTGATTTAATTGTGCTTTAACCAGGAACGAAAAGAGAATGATAAACAGAATAGTAAATGTTTTCTTCATAACATCCTCCGGAAAAATTAAAATTGATAACTAAACAGGACAAATATAATTTATATTCTTTAAATATTTGCCACGAAGACGCGATGAATAATTAAAGCGCGGGGAGCATATGGCAGAGGCATTTTTAAGAAAAATCGAAAGGAATTTTTTTCCCTTCCCTCTCTCCTAACTGGTGGTTTTTACGCTGATGAACGCTGTAATTTATAATGGTTAGAATGAGGAAAGGGTCAATTATTTGGTTATTCTCTTCTATAATAGGTTTATGATTTACGCCCCGCTGGGAGCGGGATCTTCGCTACGCTCCGACTGACCCGATGAATCGGGATGCAATCCTCTCAAAATATTTTGGACAGATATGATCTGAGGGATTTTTATTTTCTTTGTTTTGGACAGATATAGAAGTGAATGTTAAATGTACTATTTCCTTGTTAGCCAGATTTCGGGATTCTGGTTTTGGCGGGAATTCCAAATTTCAAAATGAAGGACCTGACCTTCGAGACTATCACCCACCTTTGCGATGACATTTCCCGGATTCACCTTCTCACCTTCATTTACATAAATCTCCGAAAGATGACTATATACAGTTCTATAATCTCCGTTATGAGTAATTATTATTACACTTCCATACCCGGGGATCCAATCGATTGCAGAAACAATTCCTTCACTAACCGCTTTAACATTAAGATCTTTTCCCGCAGCAATATCTATCCCGTAATTTAACATTACCGTATTTGTCTTATTATTCTTATTCTCCCCATATCTTTTTACGATTTTTCCCCCGGTTACAGGCCAGTTTAATTTCCCTTTCCTTGCTGAAAAAGATGCAAATCCTTCAGTAGATAAATTTACTTCATACCCTTCCTCTTCACTTTCCGATTTTATACCGCTATAATTTTCTACCGGTCTGACATCTCCCTTAAGCTTTTCCCGTGCAAGCCTGTCTGCCTCCTCCTTTTTTTTCCTTTCTGCTTCTGCAATCAGGTTTGAAATAAGACTTCTGATTTTAATTTCGGCCTGTTTTTTCGCTTCAATTTCTTTTTTTAATTCCTGGTTATTGTTCTTAATAGTTTTGAGTATTTTCTTCTGTTCAACAAGACGGGACAAAAGAGAGGATTGTTCATTAACTTTTTCTGCAGTGAGCTTTTCTTTGGCAATCTTTTCTGCTTTAAGAATTTCCTTTTGGGCAATTAACTGTTCCCGGCTTTCTATTAATTCATTGAGATCTTTTTCCCGCTGATCCGAAAATTTTTCAAGATATTTCATCCGCAGCAAAGCCTGCTGTACCGAAGCGGAATTTATAAGCATTTCAACCTCATCCGGCTGTCCGTGTTTATATACCGCAACAACGTATTTAGCATAATTCTCTTTAAGCGATTTTATATTTGTCTCAAGCTGTTTAATTTTCTTCTCCCTCTCAACGATCTGATTTACCTTAAGCTTTTCTTCCGTTCTATACGTGCTGATTATCTTATTTAAAAGAAAGCTCTGTTTACTATAATTCTCAACGGCCGAAAACGATTCTTTTTCTTTCCTGGTTTTGCTTTTCAGTTCGGCTTCAAGATTATTGATTTCGGATTTTAAATCGGAGAGCTGATTTTTCTTTGCTTCAATTTCCTTATCCTGAGGGAATAATTCCCCTAAAGAAAAAAGAATTAATAATAAGAAGCTGAAATATTTTACTGATTTCCCGGTCATCAGATTTTAATTACGGATGCATCAGGCGGTATATTAAAATCGATAGAGATAGTTTTATCATTAGCATCCATCTTTTTATAATTAATAATTATTTGTTGATTTTCTTTTGTCCTCTGAATTTCAATTTTATATGGTACAGGAACGCCCTGGATCAAACTAAATTTTGAATATTTACCCTGCAAAGCAACATCCCCGTTATTATCCCATAAAGTATATTTTGTTATGCCAAGCTGCCTGATATCAACCCTGTACTGTGTTTTTGTATTCATAAATGAATCAACATAAGTAAGAACGTACTGGTCGTAATCAACTTTATAATCATCGGGATTTTTATACAGATTCTGAGTGAGGTTCACCGAACCTATAAATGCATCCATAATATCATTAAACGGAAGATTGATATGAAATATATTCTGCAGAAAATCCTTATCAGGAATACCTTCATAAGCCGTATTTTCCAGAGCATCATAAAATATAAAATTATCTTTTGTAACGAGAGCCTGAGCGAGCTCTATTCCGAAAGCTCCCATAATACTAAGGTAAATTGAATCAGGCTTTTGAACAACCACCCTAAAATTTGCACTGCTATTTATCTGGGGAGAGTTCACTTCAATAGTTCCTGTCCCCACGAAACTGTGAATCCTTCTCCTGTTTACTTCAAGTTTATTAATTAATCTCTCGGAAGGAAGCAATTCAACATCTTCCGCAGGTTTTGAAGGGATACAACTATTTAATATTAAAGGAAATACTCCAATCAGGAGGAGAATCGGGATAAAGCATTTTTTCAAATTTCACCTTTTTCTATTTTTATTTTGACCCGGTTATTAGTTGAATCGAGGCTGAAGGATTTTTCCCAAATCTTTTTTGCCTGGTCTTTATTACCAAGCATGAATGTGATATCACCAAGATGCTCGAGCATGACGGAACTTTCCCCGCCAACTTTAATCGCCTTTTCAATATATTCCTTAGCCTCTTCATATTTTCCGAGCTTGAAATAAATCCAGCCCATTGTATCAAGGTAAGAAGAATTAAGCGGTTCAGCTTTCAAAGCAATCTGTGCCATCTTAAATGCTTCATCTAATTTAATCCCTCGCTCAGAAAGAGAATAAGCATAATTATTATTTACAAGAGCGTTTGAAGAATCTATACTTAATGCTTTCTCATAAACGCTGTCGCAGGCTGTCCAGTCTTGCTGTCCATCATAAATCAGTCCAAGTGTTCCAAGCAGACTCACATTTTTAGGATCAATCTGCAAAGCTTTATTTATATATTTAATTGCTTCATCATTCTCTTTCAGCTGATTAAGTGTAAATCCATATGCAGAAAGAGCCGTAATATCCGAAGGATTTATCCGCACTGCTTTTTCGAGGTAAGGTTTCGCCTCGCTGCTCCTATTACTTTGTGCAAGTGAAAGACCAAGAATCAGATTGACTGTAAAATCATCCGGGAAATGCTGAATGGCCTCATCCATTACTTTAACGGCTTCATCATATCTTTTATTATCAAAATAAAGACCCCCCAATCTAATCCATCCCTGAGCATTCCAGCCGGCAAGTTTTGTAACATCCTTAAAATAATTTATTGCAGTAGAATCGTTGTGTTCATTTATTGCAATCGCGCCGAGAAACATCTTAACTTCCCAATCGGTAGTATCTTTATCAATCTTTTCAAAAAAATCTTTAGTAACACCGGTTAGTGTAGAATCTTTCAGCGACTGTACAAAATACGCGCGGCCTATTTTAATTTTAGTATCAAGCGAAACGTCAGGTTTATTGAGTATAAATGAATATTCTTTTGCTGCTGTTTCCCAGTCATCCTTATATAAATAAATCTGAGCCTTTTCTTCTCTTGCCTCAAGGTCATCGGGATCCAATTCCAGAAGATCATTTATCTCATCCAGAGCTTTGTCATACTCTTTCGATTTAGTATAATATCCCACAAGAAGCTTATACAAGGAATTATTTCCGGGATCTATTTTAAGAAGCTCTTTTACAGTATTTGCAGCTTCATCAAGGTTACCCATTTTCTCATAGAGATTTGCAACATTAGTAAGAACATTCCAATCCGGCCCGATAAAATTAAGAAGTTTCTTATAAATTTTTATAGCACTTAAAGGCTTTGACTCTTCATAAATCCTGGCCAGCCGGTAATATGACGTAAGGGATGTGGAATCCTTTTCAATCATATTTTCAAGTACCACAGCAGCAGAATCAAACTGAGAAGCATACGAGAAAATATCCGCGAGCAATGATTGGTACTCAAGCTGATCGGAATTCAGTTTTACGGCTTTTTTTGCATACTGAAGTGACTGAGGAACCTTCCGGAGAAAGAAATAGTTTTTAGCAAGAGCGTAATAAATTCCTGCACTTGTGTCATATTTCAAAGCATCCTGGAATTCAAGGACGGCATTTGCATAATCACCCTTGGTTTCATATATAGAACCGTTTATAAAAAATTCCATCGCTTTGGTTTTATTATCGGAAGACGAAACCGGTTCAGTCAACTGTTCATCATTTTGAATAACTTCATCACTTCCGGTAGTCTCATGGGAAGATGAACAACCGAATATTATCAACATTGAAATTGCTATAATCAGCAAAAGAAATTTCATCATAAAAATTCAGGGTTAATTAAGAAAAAATATCTTTCTCACAAATGAATTACAAGGCACTAGCTTTTATCAATCCGTTTTAGCATATCCACATTACAAATTCTTGCGTACAAATATACTAAAGTATATCTTTGCAAAAACAATCGGGTTTATGGAAGTATACGATCTGGCTCTTGCGTATTTATGGGAGTATGACAAAGAATTTATCAGACGGATTGAGGAAAAATTTCAAGCTGCGGGTTTATCAACATATATAATTTCTCAATACAATATCGATGAAGTTCAATATAATGTTTTAAACAAAAAAATTCATTTTAATTTTTATCTGGATCGTGCCTGGGATGTTGATGAAAGATATGAATCACTTGGAAAGATCCTTACCCGCAGGAAATGTGTTTTATTTAATCCCTACAAAAATGTCCTTCATGCAATTGATAAAGCGAGCATGCATCTTGAGTTAATATCAGCAGGATTACATGTTCCTTACTCGATTATAATTCCGCCTCACAGGGAAAAAGAGCATTTATTTATTTCACTGGAAGATCTTGCAATGCTTGGCAGACCATTTATTATTAAACCATGCAATACTACAGGAGGCGGAATAGGTGTAGTTACCGGGGCAGAAACATTAAAAGAAATCCTGGATGAAAGAATCACCAACTCAGGGGACAAATACATCCTTCAGCAAAAAATTTATCCGAAAATTCTTGACGGCAAAAGAGCGTGGTTCCGATCTTTCTGGGCATTCGGTAAACCAATTCCTGTCTGGTGGGATGACCGGACCCATATTTATGAAACAATCACTCCCCTTGAATATGACCTTTATAAATTGAAAAAGCTTAAACAGATTACGAGGCAAATTGCGGAGATGATTTCGCTTGATTTTTTTTCCACAGAAATTGTTTTAACCGACGAGGGCAATTTCCTGGTAATCGACTATGTAAATGACCAATGCGATATGCGATTAAAATCCCTTCATTATGACGGCATTCCTGATATTATAAGCAATGAAATAATCAAAAGCATGCTCAGATTTACGCTAAGGTACAAGCTATTCAAGAACAGATAAGAATGGGAACTGCTGTTCTAATAACAATTAAAGCTTTACTAGTCACTGGTAAAGACTTGATTGAATTTCAGACTAATAATATACCTGAAGGAGATTCACTTTAAACAACTAAAAAGATACTCTT
>DATICR010000313.1:0-11823 GCA_035456745.1 Ignavibacteriaceae bacterium | reverse complement strand
CCAGCAGGATTTCCAAGCACAGAATTTAATCCGTCACCACCGGCAAAATAGAGACCGTTAAGGGACAGTGTTTTAGCTGATCGTGTTACATTCCATTCAGTACCACCGGCATAAATATCAGCACCCGCAGCCAGTAAAACCAAAATCAATGTAATGAAACTTATTTTTGTTCCCATTATTATTCTCCCGGTTTGGATCTAATAAGTATTAAAGGTAGCATATGCGTAATAATTGACAACCCTTGTTCTGCCCTCACCGTCCCAGTACCGGTTTGCAATCCATACATAATATGAAGTATTTCTTTTCAACCCTGTTTCAGGATAGGGCGTAAATAAAAAGGTACCGGGAAATTCCTGTCCTGCAATCAGAGGAGACGGAATAACATTTTGTTTGCCATAGAAAGTAATCCCTGCACTATCGCTTTGAGAGTATACCTCCCAGATAACATTAGAAGGGTCATAGTGATCACCTTCCACAATTCCCATAGCTGCTATGAGGGAATCATCGACTCCTGCCTCAGTGACCTGCCATGATATGCGGGGATTATTACTGGATTTCGGCTGTTCAACCAGAAGCAGACCTAACCTGCCATATATTGCATAATCAGAGAAGTTGACATAGTTATCAAGGTATTGTGTTTTCTGGGTATGTGATTCAGGTGAAAATCTCAACGTATCGCCGTCAGCAACAAAGGAAGTTGCCAGTGTTGAATCGAGAACTATAATTTTATTCTGCATCGATGAAATCTGATTCCAGTCTGATTCTTTCATCACCCAGAATGTGTAAGTGCTGTCCTCAATTAATGTATCTTCAGGTGTTCCACCGTATTGAGTTGTAAGATCTTCACCACCTGCAGGTGTTTCTCCAAATTTTACTTTGTAATGAATATTGTTGCCGGGAGTATGAACAAGCCAGATCAGATTTGAATCAAGAGCAGCATGTGATCCTGCATTTACACCTACAACAGAAACATACCCGCCTACCCAGCTGATGCGGGGGGTAAAAGAACTATCTTCAACTGTTATTTTGGATAATTGGTCTGAACCGGCATACGGTGCAAGTGAATTATCTTTCGAACAGGAGGAAATCAGTATAGCGACTGCAGCAATAACTGCGAATGATAATAATGACAATATTTTAAATTGAAAATTCCTCATAAAGGTGTTATCCTTATTTTATATCTTCAAATTCTTATCTGATGTATTCTCGCCAGTTGGGATCAGATATTTCCCCTTCTTTGGTAGAATGAATTAAGAAATAATTACCGTTTGATCTTAAATCGGCAAATACAAAAACATATGTTTTATCTTTATTATAAGTCCATATATCATAGCTTCTGGTTCCCGCCTCCGAAGTATGAGATTCAGTTTCATCAGGCATACCGTATTTTATAATTACTCTCCCCCTGTCCGACTTCCATCCTTCAATACTCTGCCATTTGAAATTCTGATTGGCATATTGAAATCTTTTAATTACCTGCTGAAGAAATTCGTTTTCGGGTGTTCCGGGTGTGGGATCTTTTTCAGCCCAGAAAATTATTATATATCGTGACTTTCCGTTAAGGTCCAGATTCTTATATAAGCTGTATTCTGAAGGTGTACCGACATATTTAATTAATCCCCCTTCAATCTCAGCTTCTTCTTCCGTTAAAGTGGTTTTGTGAACTGTTGTATCCATCTGGATTATTTCGAAGGAACGAGTCTGTGAAACCGATTGATTATTTAGACTATCATTTACACAAACGCTTAAATCATAAACTCCTGTTGGCAATCCTGAAACATTGATACCATGAACAATGCTGATATTATCTGATGAATTATTGATTTTTATTCCAGATAATTTTTTAATGATTTTCCCGGTATTATCCCTGATGATATATTCTCCCGACAGTTCCGCTTCACCGGGAATATTGTAAACTTCATAAAAGAATGAGAGTCGTGAATTCAAGGCTCCATATCTCCGCCAGGGATCAGGTATTATATCACGGTTTCCTTTAATAAAAGGTGAATTATCTTTTTTATCCTGAACTTCGGAAACAAACTCTATTTCGCTGAGAGCAAATGTGCCTGGTTTAAATGAGGGAATTTTTAGTATAAAGTCTGCTTCACCTGATCCGGCCGGAATTTCTGTTGACACCATTACTTTGACATTATAAACCCCGGGATCCATAAGTTCCGCCCACTGGTCATAGACCACCAGAATTTCAGGATTCATTGAATCCCGGGTAAGGAGAGCATTAGTTGTCCACTGTTTATCAGAAACAATATTTATTCCTAATGAATCGCTGATTATAGATTTAACGATGAATTCCTTTACAGCAGCGGTGTCATTCTCATCTTTTATTAACTGATCTGAAAAGAGCATCAGATAAAATTCCGCATAAGTTTTTCCTTCCTTCCCCTGGAAAGAGGAATGATCTAAATAGAACTGCAGGCTGCCTTTGCTGACAACAGGAGAATCCTGTGCAGTGGAATACGGTTGAAGGATAAACAGCAATGCCGTAAAAGCTAGGGCTAATAAATGAAATCTATTCTTTGAGTCCACTCAGGGTTATTCCCTTGATGAAATATTTTTGTGCGAAGAAGAAAACCACTAATATTGGCAGTACCGCTGTTACCGAACCTGCCATCAGAAGGTCCCATTGTGTTAAATAACGGTCTCTGAAAATAGCAAGACCAAGCTGCACCGTTCTCATACTTTCCGAATTTATTACAATAAGGGCCCAGATAAAGTCATTAAATACTCCCATAAAAGTAAAAATAGCCAGAGTTGCCAGGGCGGGTTTTGATAGCGGCACTATTATCTTCCTGAGAATCGTGAATTTGCTTGCCCCATCCATAACGGCAGCTTCTTCAAGCTCTTTGGGTATTGTAAGAAAAAACTGGCGCAGAAGAAATACACCAAAGGCTGAAGCAAGTCCGGGAACTATCAGCGCCTGGTATGAATCGACCCAGCCCAGCCAGTATAGCACCATAAAGCTTGGTATCATTGTAACGTTATATGGGATCATCATTGTGCCGAGAAAAATAAAGAAGAGTATATTTCTACCGGGAAACTTCAAACGTGCAAATGCATATGCTGCCATGGAACAGGTGATTAATTGTCCCACTGTAACGAAGACAGCGACAAAGATGCTGTTCAGATAATATCTTCCGAATGGTGCAGCTTCAAATACTTTTGCGTAATTGTCAAAATGAAATTGATCGGGGAGCCACTTCGGCGGGTAAACATATATCTCACCCATATCCTTTACCGAGGTGAGAATCATCCATATAAAAGGTGCTATTGTGAAGAAAGCAAGAATATAGATGAAAATATGTTCTGAAATGCTTTTTGCTATAGTAGATTTTTTAGCCATCAGCCGCCGTAAGAATAAACTTTATTTTTCATATATTTTACCTGCAGGAGAGTAAGTACAAACAAGATTGCGAACAACACATACGCTGCCGCAGAGGCATAACCCATCTCGAAGTATTTAAATGCATGCTCATACACATAAAAAACCATTACCTTGGTTGCACCGAGAGGACCTCCGGAAGTGAGGACATAAACGATGTCGAATACCTGGAATGAGCTGATCATCGACATAACCATAATAAAAAATGTTGTTGGTGCAAGCAAAGGAATGGTAATATTTTTGAATTTAGCCCATTGCCCCGCACCGTCTATTTCAGCAGCTTCATAATAATGCTGAGGGATTGCTTCAAGACCGGCAGCAAACAATACCATATTTATTCCGAAGGTCTTCCACACTCCCATCACTATTAGTGCAAACATTGCTGCAGTAGGATCATTAAGCCAGTTTACAGGATCGAAACCGATTATTCCCATAAAGTAATTAACCAGTCCGAAATTTGGATCATAAAGCCACCGCCATATAACTGCAGCAGCTACAGGAGAAATAACTACGGGGGCGAAGAAAAGAGTGCGGAGGAGTTTCTTCCCGAAGATTTTTTTGTGAAGGACATAAGCCACAAGAAGTGAGAATCCCATATTCAGTGGGATGGTGCCAAAAGTATAATAGGCTGTATTTTTTAATACACTCCAGAATTCAGCACTTTTAAACATTCGTATATAATTATCCAACCCGACATATGTAGAACTCCCACCGAACATATTCCATTTCTGAAAACTAAGGTAAAAGGAGAAAATAACAGGGAAGAGAACAAACGCACTGAATATTATCAATGTAGGAGATAAGAAAAGGAGTGCAGAATAAAGATCACCTTTCTTATTCTTTTTCGATTTCTTTGCAGGATATTTTCCGTAAGTGATTCCTGCTTCCAGAACTCTTTCTTCCTGTATTTCAGGTGTGGTATTATACAATTTTTATTTAGAAGGTTTTAATGCAAGATTAGATTTTACAGCAGCTTCATCCAGAACTTTGTGTACATCCTGCTTACCAATTGTTGCACGTTCGATTGCTTCGGCGATATTATGAGTTATCTCGAGTGCACCGTAATCAATGGGAGGCTGTGCTTCGGCGACTTCCATTTGATCGACAAATACTTTGAAGTTGGGATTCTTTTTCAGGTACTCCCGGAATTCAGGAACATTCAATACTGCGTGACGGATTGGAAGATATCCTGATTTCATTGCCCAGAATGCCTGAATCTCCGGTCTTATCATCCATTTAATAAATTTCCAGGATTCTTTCGGATGCTTACTCTGCTTAAATATGGCCAGATATTCTCCTCCAACCACCGTTGCCTGTTTCACCGGACCTGCCGGTAAAGGGGCAAAGGACCAGTTGAGATTTTTAAGAAGATCCTTGTATCTCGGAAGATTCCAGGGCCCATCCATTGCCATTGCGAGTCTTTTTGAGGTGAAGGCAACATCAAAGTCAGTTGTGAATGTATTTAATTTCTGCTCAATAAATAATTGCTGCCACAGAGTCAGAGCCTCAACTCCGGGTTGTTCGTTATAAATAACGTGAGTCTGTGCGGAATCTACCATATTTCCGCCTGCCTGCCATAAATAAGGCATAAACTGCCAGACTGTCCAGGGGCCCAACGGACCGGCAGCAGGAAAAACAGGTACAAAAAATCCAACCTGTTCAAATGTACCATCGTTATTTTTATCAAGGGTCAGTTTCTTTGTAAATTCTTTAAGTTCATTCCAATCTTTTGGCGGATGTTCCGGATCCAGTCCCGCCTGTTTAAACATATCTTTATTATATAACAATGCGAGGTTTGTTGCTTCCATGGGTAAGCTATATAACGTTCCGCGCCAGGATGCATAAAGTCTGAGAGCAGGATAAATATCGTTTAATTCCTCCTGCGTGATTCCATCGTCTCCCTTGATAAAATCATCCATCTTATAAATAGCATCAGCTTCGACAAGGTCTTCCATAAAATCAGAATGGAGCCAGGAAATATCGGGAGCGGTTTTACTCTGAATGGCCGTAATCAGCTTTTGAATAAGAGCGTCACCTGTGGGAATGTATTGTGCTTTAATTTTTATTCCCGGATTCTCTTTTTCAAATCTTGCGATAAGTTCATTTAACGCAGGCACGGTAGAAGAAACAAAGCTGTGCCAGAAGATTATTTCCACCTCTCCATTTGAGGCAGACCGGTTATCATTCCCGCAGTTTAAGGAAATTAGTGAAATTAAAACGGCAAAAATTACGATGTATGTTTTCAAATATATCCTCTTTTTAATTGCCGGACGGTCCGGACGCAGTTCCTGTGGGTGACTCCCATATATAGGGTCGAAACGATTAAAACTTTTTTATGCAAACGTTTGTGCAATTTCCTGAAAGTAATACTTCAGGTAAACTATACAATTACTAAAAGACTCAGAACAAGAATAAATTAATCGACTTTAGACACAGTTATCTCAGAAGGAGAGCTAAGATTTTTCACAGAATTGCGGATAATAAGTTCAGGTTTAAGGACAATCTTTCTGTGATCGTGATCTTTTTTCAATTTCAATTCATCAATTAGCAGTTTTACTGCAACTTCCCCCATCATTTCCTTGGGTTGTCTTACTGCGGTCAGAGGAGCCAAAAGGAATGGGGCGAAATCAATATCGTCAAAAGAGACCAATGAAATATCCTCCGGAACCCGGATATTTTCTTCGGAGATTGCTTCAAGCACACCGAGTGTAATCAAATCGCTCGTAGTAAAAATTGCAGTGGGCGGGTCTTCGAGTCCAAGTAGAAATTTTGTTTCAATGTATCCATTTTCTTTTCTGAAATCCTTACCCACAATATAATTGCTATTTAAGGCAATGCCGTGATCATTAAGTGCACCGAGGTAACCCTGCACCCTGGCATTATTTGTATATGTGTCCGGCAGGCCCTGAATAATGGCTATTCTTGCGTGTCCCATTGAAATAAGGTACTCCGTAGCCTTATATGCACCTGCATAATTATCAACAACAACAGAGTTAATATTCAGATTATCGAAACTCCTATCGAGCAGAACAAGCGGGACGTCATCATTCATCAATTTTTCGAAATGTACATATGTAGTTCCTACCGGCATAACTATAAAACCATCAACTCCTTTACTGATGAGAAGTTCTATCTGAGCAAGCTCGGTATTTATATCTTCATCGGTGTTACAGACTATAAGACTATAACCTGATTTATATGCATGAGTCTGGATTATTCTGGTAACGTGAGCAAAGAATGGATTGGAAATATCAGGAACAACGAGTCCTATTGTGTGTGTTTTCTTCAGCCTTAATCCCCTGGCCAGCTGATTTGGTCTGTAGTTTAATTTTTTGGCGGCTTGTACTATCAGGTTTTCCGTTTCAGCGCTTATCCGGTATTTCTTCGTCTTATGATTCAGTACCCTTGAAACGGTGGATACAGAAACACCCGCTTTGTTTGCAATATCATTTAAAGTAACAGCCATATTCGCAATATAAAATTTGCGCAAACGTTTGCATAAAAGCTACAATAAATAAATTAATAAGTCAAGAAAAATATAGAGGTTGGATAGCAGACATCAGTAAGAAATCTATCACCAAACCATTGCAAAGTGGAAAAGACTTTTTTAAAAATAGCCCGGAAGATTTTAACGTAGATTATATTTTTTTTGATCAGGCTTATCCGGTTTATGAAGTAGGAAGTCTACAATTTCCGGTCCACAGTTGGCAAATCATTCAATGGGGCGTACTTACTTTTTTATGAAGCGAAAGACATTTCCCCACTGGAAGTAAGATAGTCGTACAGGGGACTACAAATGAAAAAATATCTAACACCGTACAATCGAAAACTAATTTTATTCTTTTTTAACACTATTGACAAACGGTGCCAGCAGATCAATTGGCACCGGGAAAATTATCGTCGAGTTTTTTTCCGATGAAATTTCCGTTAAAGTCTGAAGGAATCTCAATTGTATTGCAACCGGATATTTCTGTAAAACTCCCGCAGCGTCCGACAGTTTTTCGCTAGCCTGGAATTCACCTTCTGCGTGGATTACTTTGGCACGTCTTTCTCTTTCGGCCTGCGCCTGTATTGCAATGGCCCGCTGCATTTCAATAGGCAGATCTACCTGTTTAACCTCCACTGCGGTCACTTTAACTCCCCACGGTTCAGTTCTCTCATCAATTATCTGCTGCAGTTCCTGGTTAATCTTCTCACGTTCAGAAAGGAGCTCGTCAAGCATCGACTGTCCCAGGACACTCCTTAAAGTGGTTTGGGATATCTGGGATGTTGCGAATAAATAGTCGGCCACTTCAACAACTGCTTTTTCTGCCTGGACCACCCTGAAATAAACCACAGCATTGACTTTAAGGGAAACATTATCCTTAGTTATAATATCCTGTGGAGGTACATCCAAGACAACTATCCTCAGACTTATTTTCACCATTCTATCGACTATAGGAATTAAAAATATAATACCGGGACCCTTGGTATTTATCAGCCGACCCAATCTGAAAATGACACCCCTCTCATATTCACGGAGAATTTTTATTGCGCTTGAAAGAATAAAGGCAACAAATAATACTACAATAAAAATATATAATGGTAATTCCTGCATAAAAACCTCAGCTGTTTAATTGATTAATCCTTCTTCTTAACGAGTAATTTTAAATCGGATACTCCCGTGACAATTATTTTACCACCTCTGGTTATTGTACCTTCCGGACTTTCGGCTTTCCATATTTCTCCATGAACCTTAATCATTCCAGCCGGTATTAAATCGGTGATTGCTTCTCCAGTTTCATTTATTAATCCTTCCTGTCCTGTAGTAGCTTTTTTCCGCTGGGCTTTAATACCGAGTCCTATTGCAATGGTAAAGAACAAAACGCTCAGTACAGCAAACAGCACTATCACCTGCCAGGAAATAGTGAGCACATCGATACCCGGCTCTGTTTTAATGAGCATAAGTGAACCAAGGACCAGTGAAATGACCCCACCTATTGTCAAAAGTCCATGGCTGATAATTTTAATTTCCAGGATGAATAAAATAACACCGAAAATTATCAAGGCCAGGCCGGCATAATTGATAGGTAATGTCTGCATCGAATAAAATGCAAGAAGCAGGCATATTACGCCCACGACACCCGGAAATATTAAACCGGGGCTATACAGCTCGAAAAGCAATCCGTAAATCCCCAGCATCAATAATATATAAGCAATGTTGGGATCACTCAGGATGCTCAGCAATTTTTGCTGAAAGCTCATCTCAACATAAATCTGTTCTGCATCTTTGGTATTCAGAATTTTAGCACCTGTAACAGTCTGAACTTCCCTGCCGTTAATTTTTTCCAATAAATCCTTTGTATTTGGTGAGATCAGATCAATAACTTTATTCTTCAAAGCTTCCGTTTCGGTGATCGAAATACTCTTTCTTACAGCATCTTCAGCCCACTGTAAATTCCTGTTTCTTTTCTCACTGATTGTTCTTATGAATGCCGCAGCATCATTGGTTACTTTTTCCGTCATTACAGAGTCCATCTGTCCCTGAAGGGATACAGGGTGAGCCGCACCGATATTAGTACCGGGAGCCATAGCGGCAATATTTGCAGCCAGTGTAATAAAGACCCCTGCAGATGCCGACCTTGATCCGGGGGGATAAACATAGACAACTACCGGAATCGATGATTGAAGAATAGAAGTGACAATTGTGCGGGTCGATTCCAGCAACCCTCCCGGCGTATTAAGTTGAATGATCAGGCATTCCGATTTATGTTTAAAGGCTTGTTCAATTCCATACTGGATATAATCGGAAGCGGCTGGATTTATCGCACCATCGAGGGTAATTACCACCACATTTGAAGTTTGGCTATTCGTCTGTAAAACATACACCGAAAGCCAGATAAAAAGGAAAGTGAGCCATCGCATAAATTTCCATAAGGAAATTGTTATTTAAAACATAAAAAAATAAAATTGATCAAACAAGATGGAAAGGATTTTTGAAAGATAACGGATTATATACAGTTGTATGATTCCCGGATGCATCATTCCATTATTCTTTGATTCCGGTGAAAATATTCAGGGATTATTTTTTCTTTGATGAAGCATCTCATAAATAAACTGGAGGATGAACCCTAAAGCGGCAACCATAATTTCCATGATGCCTATCTTTAAGGAGTCCGAAATTCCTATTAAATAAATTACAAATTCCAAAATCAAGATTATAAACAGGAAGCTTGCAAAACCCGCAATCCCTGAATAGAAAGGAATGAGAAAATGACTGAAGAAATCAGATCGCTTTCTTGTTTCTGCAATCTCTTTCTCCCCTTTCTTCCTCTTAATCAATCCATCTATGGAATTAATAATAATCCGGTACATATCAGGATATCATAATAAGATCAATTCGGATTGTCAGGATCTTCAAAAAGGATTTTGTTTCCCTTGCAGATGATTTAATCATTGTGCCCTCCTTGGTTTAATTCAGGATATAACTATCCACCTCTTCCAAAGAAGCACAAAACTCAATGAATATTAGACAATTAAAATAAATTAAGCAACAAGAAAATCAGAACTCTTTATTCAATGAATCATTGCGCACAACAAAAAATAATCGGATGGGAATAATTTCATAAATCCACCTATCCAAAGAAGAAACCTGTAAATATGTTATGTAGCATCATCGACTGCCCATTTCTTTGTATATTGAATTTCTACTGAGCCGATTTTATTATACAATGATGAATAATTATGAAATTAAAAGAACTAAATAAATTAGCAGAAACATTTAAGAATACAGGTAAAATGCCAGTGCTTTTTTTAGGACATGGCAATCCGATGAATGCTATTGAAGAGAATGAATTTGTAAGAGGATGGAGACAGGTTGGAAAAACTTTGCCTAAACCAGCTGCAATTTTGTGTATTTCTGCTCACTGGCAAACAAGAGGAACTTTTGTTACCGCAATGGTAAGGCCGGTGACCATACACGACTTTGGCGGGTTTCCCCCGGAATTATACGAAGTACAGTATCCTGCACCGGGCAATCCTGAATTAGCGAATGAAACAAAAAATATAATTAAGAAAACTGAAGTTACATTGGACGATAAATGGGGACTTGATCATGGTGCATGGTCAGTTATAAAACATTTATATCCGGAAGCCGATGTACCTGTAATTGAAATGAGTCTTGATTATAATCAACCACCCCGCTTCCATTTTGAATTGGCTGAAGAGCTTGCACCACTTCGCAAAAAAGGTGTGCTTATAATAGGAAGCGGCAATATGGTGCATAATTTAAGGCTGGTTGCATGGGATAAATTTGATGAGGATAATTATAGTTATGATTGGGCAATTGAGGCAAGCGAAAAGATGAAAAAATATATATTGGAAGGCAGTAATGATCAATTAATAAATTATAAAGCACAGGGTAAGGCGTATAATATTGCCATTCCAACTCCGGAACATTACCTGCCCCTACTTTATGCTTTGGCACTAAAAGAAAAAAATGAAAATGTGAACTTATTTAATGATAAGGCTGTAGCAGGATCATTGACTATGACTTCTGTATTAATTGAAAAGCAAGCCGGTTAACTTAGAGAATTTGATCGCGAAAATTATATGGATAGAAAAGAATATTCCAACGGAGAAATCACAATAGTATGGCAGCCTAAAAGATGTATGCATTCCGGCATATGTGTAAAGACTCTGCCCAACGTTTATAATCCGAAGGAAAGACCATGGATAAAACCATTTAACGCCGCAACAGAACAACTGATAAATCAGGTTGCCATGTGCCCATCAGGAGCATTAAGTATAAAGGAATTAAATATGATAGAGATTAAACAAATTCAGGAAGGTAATAAGGGACACTTTGCTGCTATTGATGAAAGTAAAGTAGCCGGCAGGATGTTTTATACTTTCGCCGGTAAAGAAAAGATGATCATTGATCATACTGAAGTGGAAGATGCCTATCGCGGACAAAATATAGGTAATAAAATATTAATGTCTGTAGTTGAATTTGCACGGGAGAACAAAATAAAGATAATACCATTATGCCCGTTCGCAAAATCTGTTTTTGATAAAACCGAATCAATAAGAGATGTGTTGCTAGTACAGGAAGCTGATCAAAAAATCCCATCTATAACGGAAAGCCGCAGGGAAAAGTGAGAACTTTGTCATAAAAATAGGAAAGGTTTTTTTAAGAAAATACTACTGTTTTTAGCAGTTGTTTGATGAAATGTCTGCCATTTTGTCATACCATTTCAGACCCTTGAGTAAGATACTTCCAACATAGGTACAACGATTTATAATCCTAAATAATTGTCATTGACTTGATAAAATTAATCTCATAAGATATGTATCAGATAGTTAACTAAATATAAAAATTTCAAATATTCCGGGAGGATGATATGAATAAAACTTTACTCTTCGGAGCAATCCTTTCTTTTAACCTT
>DATICR010000312.1:0-5483 GCA_035456745.1 Ignavibacteriaceae bacterium | reverse complement strand
GGGGGGCACAATTGCTAAATTAACTTCCAACAACCTTAGAGTAGGAATTATTGATCTCACGAGAGGTGAACTTGGTACTCGCGGCACGGTAGAAATCAGACAAAAAGAAGCTTTCCTTGCAGCGGGAATACTGAAGGTTTCCGTAAGAGAAAATCTTATGATACCGGACGGGGATATAGAGAGAAAAAAAGAAAATCTTATGAAAATCATAATGGCTATAAGAAAATACAGGCCTAAAATTATTTTTGCTCCGTATTTCAATGACCGGCACCCGGATCATATTCATACAAGCAGACTTGTAAAAGAAGCTATGTTTTCAACAGGATTAGCCAAAGTAAAAACTTTTGACAGGGAGGTAATTCAGAACGTTTACCGGCCAAGGAAACTTTTTTACTATATGCAGACCTACCAGTTTGAACCATCTTTTGTAGTTGATATTACCGACAGCTTTGAAACAAAGATGAGAGCAGTTCAGTGTTATGCAAGTCAGTTTCATAACCCGCGCAGTAAAGAACCGGAAACTTTTATAAGCAGACCGGAATTTATCCATTACATAGAATCACGGGCAATGGTATTCGGATTTCAGATAGATAAAAAATATGGTGAGCCGTTTTTCTGTGAGGAAAAGATAGAATTGAATCTTATCGGGATGTTATCAAACTAATGACAATTAAAAAAACTATCTTTATAATTTTGTATTCCTTAATCTTAATGAGTTAGAAACAACGCTTACAGAGCTCATCGCCATTGCACCGGCGGCAATCATCGGGTTCAGCAGTCCAAAAGCAGCCAGGGGTATACCAATTACGTTATAAATAAATGCCCAGAAAAGGTTTTGCTTTACAGTGCTGATTGTTTTGTATGAAAGGGTGATAGCATTAAGTAAATCTTTAATATTACCATTTATCAAAGTTATATCGGCACTTTCTATTGCTATATCGGTTCCTGTCCCGATAGCAATTCCGACATCCGCTTGTGCAAGTGCAGGCGAATCATTTATTCCGTCGCCAACCATTGCGACAATCTTTCCCTCAGCCTGCAGTTTTTTTATAACTTCGGCTTTCTCTTCGGGTTTAACTTCAGAAATGATTTTTTCAATTCCTGCTTCATCGGCAATAGCTTTTGCAGTTCTGCTATTATCACCGGTCAGCATTATTGTTTCTATATTTTTCTTCTTCAGCCCCATGACAACATTTTTAGTTTCACTATGAATTACGTCTGCAACAAATATAACTCCTGATAATTTTTTATTCATTGAAATGAATACAGGAGTCTTACCCTTCCCGGATAATTTCTCAACTTCATCATTGGTCGATTTGTCTACCTCAATCTCTTTAACTTTCATTAAATGATAATTACCAATGAGCACGTTAGTACCATTCATGGAGGCCTCGATACCATTTCCCGTTAAAGAATTAAATTGATCAGGTTCCGCCAGGACAATTTTTTTATCTAAAGTATAATTGACTATTGCAATTCCAAGAGGATGTTCAGATTTTCTTTCAATGGAAGCGGTAATTTTTAATAACTCATCTTCACTTATTCCGTTCCTGGTCAGAATATCAGTTACTACAGGTTTTCCAATAGTGATTGTCCCCGTCTTATCAAAAACAATTGTATTTACAGATTTGAGCCTTTCAAGACTTTCTGCATTTTTAATCATTATTCCATTGGATGCCCCGAGTCCTGTACCGACCATTATTGCTGTCGGTGTTGCGAGTCCGAGTGCACAGGGACAGGCAATAACCAGTACAGCGATAAAACTCAGCATCGATATAGTAAAAGATACTCCGATGACAAAATACCAGATAAGAAAAGTCAATATTGCTATGCCAATTACTACCGGAACAAACACAGAGGCAACTTTATCGGCAAGACTTTGTATAGGTGCCTTTGATCCTTGTGCCTGCTCAACAAGTTTTATAATTCTTGCGATAAAAGTGTCCTGTCCAACTGCAGTAGCTTTGAAAGTAAATGTGCCGTTTTTATTTATAGTACCTCCGATAACCTTGCTGCCTATGGTTTTTTCAACAGGCATACTTTCCCCGGAAATCATTGATTCATCAACAGAAGAATATCCTTTTTGTATCTCTCCATCTACCGGAATTTTCTCTCCCGGTCTTACAATTATCAATTCACCTGTTATAACCTCTCTTATTGGAATATCTGTTTCAGAATTGTTACGGATTACTCTTGCAGTTTTAGGCTGCAATCCAAGGAGTTTTTTTATAGCCGCTGAAGTCCTCGCTTTCGCCCCGGCTTCCAGCAATCTTCCCATAAGTATTAATGTTATTATTACAACCGCCGTATCAAAGTAAACATGGCCGCCTGTTTCTCCGGCATTTATCAGGTCAGGGAACAGAACTGAAATGGTGCTGTATACGTATGCTGTACCCGTACCGACTGCAACAAGTGTATTCATGTCAGCGGATAAATGCTTCAATAATTTCCAGGCCGAGGAAAAAAATCTTCTGCCTGAAATGAACATTACAAATGTGGTAGCCAGGAAAAGAAGTTTATTGATGTCAACGGCAGACAGAGGCAGCCAGTTTTCAAACCAGCTTGTAAAACCAAGCATACTTATGACGAATACAGGAATAGTGAGAATGGCGCTAAAAATAAATTCCGATTTCAGCTTTTTGTAAGCTTCTTTATGGTGAATTTCAGTTGGAGATTCCGTTTCCTGAAAATCTTTTTTCTCCTCATCCGGAGGGAGTAGTTTGTAACCGGCATCGCTTACTGCTTCAGAAAATTTTGTAACATCAGCTAAAGCAGGATTGAATGTCAGCGTCACTTTTTCTGTAGCCAGGTTAACGTTAACATCATTTACTCCCTGAACTTTTTTCAGAACCTTCTCTACCCGCGCAACGCAACTTGCACATGTCATTCCTTCCACAGGAAGAGTTAATGTTTTTATTTCATCAGGTTTCATTTTATTTAATTGGTTTATATCCGGCTTCTTCAACCGCATCGTATAATAATTCTTCACTTACTTTATTTTCATCATATTCGACAACTGCTTTCCCTATTTTTACCTCTTTTACCTTTACGTTATCAAGCTTTGACAATTGTTTTCTTACAGCCATTTCACAATGTCCGCAACTCATTCCCTCAATTTTAATTTCTTTAGTAGTCATTTTATCTCCTGCAGTAATAATTTTTGAATAATTTGCATTACAAATATAAAATCTGAAAGGTGACAAACCGTTATATTATTTTGGGAAAAGTTTACAGAATTTTCACCGTAATGATTTCTCTCGCACGGCAATAAGGGTTGAAAAGTCAATTTATTACGGCAGGGCAGAGATGCTGTTAAAATTCTGGTGATGAATAGTATCCTCAATCAGATTTTTATCCCGCTAAAAGCCGGGAACTCCATTACGCTTCGATTTTTTTGGTCAAGATATTTAGAATTAAAAAATATAATGTTTTAATTGTTAATCCTCTACGAGGATTTGGAAATACTAATTAAAATTACATCACTACAATAATTTGACCTCTACGAGGTCCGCTGTAGCATCCTCGTAGTCCGAAGGACTCCTTTGGAGAGGATGAATTATTAATATTATATATTTTGGTTGTCGGCTTGCCGCGCTATGACTGAACGTATTATTTCACTTTGTCCAGAGATTTGCGGGTATTTTCAGTAAGAGACTTGAACTGGTTTGCATTCATTCCGGTAACTTTTTTAAATTGAGCTGAAAGATGGGCAACACTGCTGTATCCCAGTTTATAAGCAATTTCACTTAGTGTTAGTTCCCCATATTTGAGCAACTCTTTAGCCCGTTCTATTTTCTGGAGTATCAGGTAATGTTCAATTGTAATATTTTCGACTGAAGAAAAAAGTGTACTCAAATAGTTGTAATCTGCTTTTAAATTTTCAGCAAGATATTCGGAAAGAGTTAATTTTTGGTTTGATTTCTCTTCATCTCTGACAAGGTCGAGAATCAGGATCTTAATCTGTTCTATGATTCTCATTTTACGATTTTCGATCAGTTCAAATCCATTCTCTTCCAGAACCATACGTATTTTTTCCACATCCCCTTCGCTTAATTTGTTATCAACGACGACCTCTCCCAGACTTATATTCCTGATATTCAAACCAAGCTTTTTAAATTCTTCTTCAACTACTTTAATACATCTGTTACATACCATATTTCGTATATAAAGAGTTGAACCGGTTTCTTTTCCTATACTCATTAGTTACCGATCATAATTTGATTCAAAAATTAATATGGTACAGGAAAATATAAAAGGCAGCAAAAAGTTGATGTTCATTCCTGTTTTTCGAGAGGCAGCATATTGTTTTCTTTCGTTATGACCACCATTTTGTTCCCAAAAAATTTAACCTCCATCTTTTCTCCGGTATCGGTTATAAACATCATTCTTCCGTCCCTAAGGATCTGATCATGATCCGGAAAAACCAAAATGGTTTGATTTCCATTCTTTTTTACTCTATATAAAGTACTGTCAGAATTACTCATTGCAAGCAGAACAGAATCCACCATTTTTATGGGCATTGTTTTACCTGAATCGGTAAACATCACAATTCTGCCTTCTTTATGTTCCGTTCTCCCGGCTGGTCCGGTTGTAACAAAAATATCACCTTTTTCAAGAGAATCAGATTTAGCATCCAGGCTTCCAGTTAAATCAGCAGATTTGACATCCTCATTACTATTTTTTATTTGACTATTCTGATTATTTTCGCAGCCGGCTGCAAATAAAACTATTATTAAAAACAAAAAAAGGATTCTTTTCATTATATATCCGGTTTCATTATTTTGAAAATATGAAAAAAAAGTCATTCAATTATATCATTTGCTTCTACATTAATCCTTGATATGTGATACAAGAGTCATTTAGGCGCATTTATTTTTTTGAGAACACTTCCTAAGGCAGGAATTACAAGGAATAACAAACTAATTGTAATAATGTATTCCAGTTTCGAATTGTTATGTTTCATTTCATATCTTTAGGCTAATTATTATTAACTGAGGCATTTATATATAAAAATTATTTCAATTCTTTATTGTCCTGTTTAACAGGCAATTATCGCAATTTCCGCAAGGTTTTTCATCATAAAATCCGAAGTATTCTGAGATATACACCCTTCTGCATTCCTTAGTCTTAAAATAATTAACCATAGCCAGAAGCTTTTTATTATCATTTGTTAATTTCTGTTTTAAACGTCCCTCATCTTCAAGTTCCGGGGGGAATTCGCCGGTAATTTTCAAATTTCTATTATCCACGGATCCTTCAGTTAAGCCGTACCTGTCAAAAAGTCCCAGGGCAGTTTCAATCCTGAAATCATTTCTGTTTTTAAAATTCATCTGTTCCCTGAGGAATTCCATTCCCATAGAATTTACCGCAGAAATTTCCCGCCTGATCAGATCATATAAAGCCGAATAGAAATCAGCATCGGGATTAGACCATTTAATAAAATCAATTTGAATATACAAATCATCCTGTTTGTAAAGCAGCAG
>DATICR010000311.1:0-10525 GCA_035456745.1 Ignavibacteriaceae bacterium | reverse complement strand
AAATCGATACTTCAAATCTGAAGGCGACATTAAATTATAACATCTATGAAGGGAAGGTGTCATATTACGGTAAAGTAAAATTGCTCGGATTAGAAAAGGTACCGGGAAGTACAAAGAAAAAATTTAATGATGAGGTGAAATTTGATCCTAATGATAGGTATCAGCAGAGTATGGTGCAGCAAAAGGTCCAGTTGGGTGTCTCTATTCTGTTAAATAGCGGTTTTATCTTTGCACAATTTGACAGTACAATCATATTAACTGATACCCTCAGGCAGCAGGCTAATATGAATCTCTTTTTTACCACCGGAAATGAATACAGAATAGATACAGTTATTGTGGCCACTTCAGGAGATGGTGCTCCATATGTAAAAGAAGATATGCTTAGGGAAATCAGTGATATTAAAAAAGGTGATCTTTATAATCTGGATAAAATAAGAAATAGTCAACAGCGGTTATTCAGGACGGGATTGTTTAATTCAATAGTTATATCCGACGTCGAAAATGATACTACAGATTCAAAAGTGCCGATAAAACTTGAAGCCAATATCGGTAAACTAAATGAACTATCCCCGGAGATAATTTTAAATAACCAGCAGAGTGCATTTAATGCCGGTCTCGGCCTTTCATATATAAGGAAAAACTTTTTAGGAAATGCACGTAAATTAACGGTAAGTACTTCTTTTGGTGTTCAGGATTTGTTCAACGTAGATTATGGCCGACTTTTTCAAAAATTTTCTTTTCGCGATACTACTCTTCTCGGTTATTTTGATTCAAGACTTACAGTTGAACAGCCTTTTTTATTCAGACGACCAATCTTCGGAACGTGGGAGAATTATGCCACCATAAATAAACAACCTCAATATAATAATACCGTTTATGGGTCTAAAATAACTTTCGATTTTGAACTTCCAAGGTTTACTGCCATAAATTTTCTCAGTACTTACTATAATGTTGAGCAAAGCAATGAAGTATATAGAATGAATCGCGACAGTTTATCACGTAAAATCCTTTCAATAGTCGGTGCTGAGTTTGGCCGAACAACAACAAATGATATACTTTTCCCAACAGAAGGATATTTAATATCAATCCTTTTCGAAGAAGCAAATTCATTACCCTATATTATCGGGAAAATCGGGGGAAATGAATTTAATGGATCTTTATTTTATAAAACCCTTCTTAACGCTTCATACTATCTCTCATTAAACCAGAGAAACATGTCAATCTTTGCCACTAAGTTTAAGATTGGTAGAATCCAGACGTATTATGGCGATTATGCTGGACTCCCGTTGAACAGGACATTTTATGCAGGCGGCAGTAACTCAGTGAGAGGCTGGCGATCAAATGAATTAGTACCCGGAAATGCTACAACGGTGTATGGTATAACCGGAGCAAATGTTAAAGGGGGCACATTTTTGGTAGAGGGCTCTTTTGAATGGCGATTTAAAATTGTACCGAGTTTTGGTTTTGCAATGTTCTTCGACTATGGGGATACCTGGATAGGTTATAAAAGATTCAGATGGGATGATCTTGCCCTTTCTCCCGGAGTCGGATTAAGATATTATTCATCTATAGCCCCTTTCCGATTAGACTTTGCTTTTAAACTGTATAATCCATTTGACAAAATGTGGATTAACAAAAAGAATTTCTGGAATAATATAAACATTCACTTCGGTATTGGTGAGGCATTTTAAAGATTAGACCTCTAATTTTAAGGGATCATTACCATTATTTTCCGGCAATAGTTAAATGTACCATTTTAAGATTCAATTTAATTCTTCATTTTTGAAAAGATTTGAAGGAAAACAATAAACATGCTATTCCGGTTCTCCTGAAATAAATTCATATATTTTTATCGTGAATCGATTTATTTTGATTAGCTTACTAAAATTGCTATTTTTAAGATTCTTTTTTAAGGCGTAATATGATCTCAAGCATGACCGGCTATGGAAAAGGTATAGCTGAAGATAAAAATATCTCTGTTGAAGTCGAAGTTAAAAGCGTAAATAGTAGGTTTCTTGATATTTATCTGAAAGTTCCCAATACCCTGATGAACAGGGAATATGAAATTCGGGAAATAATAAAAAACAATATCAGTAGGGGGAAATTATCCGTAATTATTCAACTTAAGAATATGGGGATAGAAAATGGAATGCCCATAGTCGATAAAGATAAATTGAAAGCATTCATTTCAACTATAGATGATATTAAAAAGATTTCCAAAATAACTGAAAAGGTTAAATTGGAACATTTGATATATAATCGTGATGTGTTCTTGCAAAATGATAAGGAATTTGGAGAAGAGGTTTACAAACTTATCAAAATGGCACTTGAAGCAGCTCTGGTTGAATTAAAGAAAATGAGAAGAAATGAAGGAAAAGAGCTGGCTAAGGATTTGAAACGCCGGATTAATCTTATTGATGACAAAGTTACAGAGATTCAAAATGATTCTGGAAATAGTGTGCAGGTTTACTTTGAGAAGTTAAAAGAACGTATGAAGATAATGATTGAGGATATAACTTTATATACGGATCGGCTTGAACAGGAACTCGCTTTGCTCGCCGATAAATCTGAAATTACAGAAGAATGTGTCAGGTTGCAAAGTCATTTAAAATTTTTCCTCGAAAGTATGGAACAGGATGAGGAACCAGGTCGTAAATTAAACTTTCTCTGCCAGGAAATGAACCGGGAGGCGAATACAATTTCAGCAAAGACTATTTCTACATCAATTACACATAATTCAGTTCTTATAAAAGAAGAAATTGAGAAAATTCGCGAACAGATTCAAAATATTGAGTAATAATTGGACAATTCAAAAGGAATTTTATTTATTGTCTCTGCTCCCAGCGGTGCCGGTAAAACTACTCTTGTTAAGCGAATTCTGAAAGAATTCCCTGATATTGTCTTTTCTGTCTCTGCTACTACAAGAAAAAAACGTTTAGATGAAAAGGAGGGGGAAGACTATTTCTTCATTACTGAAGAGGATTTTAGAAGAAATATAAAAAAGAATGAATTTGCTGAATGGGAAAAATTTTATGATTATTATTACGGTACCTTTAAAAAATACCTCGACGAAAATCTGAGAAAAGGGAAAAATGTTCTTCTCGAAATCGATGTTAAAGGTGCATTAAATATTAAGAAAAAATATCCGGCTGCAGTTTTAATTTTTATAATGCCGCCTAATTTTGAAGAGTTGAAACAGCGGCTAAAAAACAGACAAACAGAAGACGAGATTGATTATCAGAAGAGAATTAAGAGAGCAGAATTGGAATTGAGTCAAAAGGATAAATTTGATTATTTTGTACATAACCTTGAAATTGATAGTGCAGTTGCTGATCTAAAGAGTTTAATAGAAAAAAAAATGAAGGAGAAAGAATAAATGTTCATTGAACCCATTGATTTAAGAGAAGTTGATAAAGAAGCTGCTAATATATATGAAGCAGTAATTGTTGCGTCTAAAAGAGCACGCCAGATAAATGATGATAATAAAATTGAATACAATGCCTTAGTCAGCACGATTCCAACTGCTTCTGGTGATGAAGAAGGTGAGGAATTTGATAATCCCGCTCAGTTAAAAATTGCTCTGGATTTTGAAAAACGCGAAAAACCTCATGTGCAGGCTCTTGAAGAGCTTCTTGAAGGAAAAATCGGATTCGATTATAAAAATAAACCTGCAGAAGACTAGTTAATAAAAAAGTTATAAAATGTCTGAAGATGTTCTTTCAGGGAAAAAAATAATCCTGGGCGTAACAGGCGGCATCGCTGCTTATAAAGCCTGTTACCTGCTGAGAGAACTGGTTCAGAGAGGTGCGGAAGTCAGAGTCGTTATGACTCCTTCCGCTCTTGAATTTATTGCCCCTCTTACTTTTTCTTCTCTTTCCGGGAATAAGGTGATTGTAAATACTTTCCCGTCATCTCAATCAAATGGATGCGAAATAAATACCTGGCATATAGAATATGCTACCTGGGCCGACCTCATGATTATTGCTCCTGCTACGGTAAATACAATAGCTAAAATAGCTCATGGTTTCTGTGATAATGCATTGACTACTCTGGTTTCTGCTTTGCGCTGTCCTCTGATAATAGCTCCCGCTGCCGATGTGGATATGTACATGAACCCGCTGGTTCAGGAAAATATTAATAAACTTAAAAAGATTGGCAGCTTCATTGTTTATGCTGAGGAAGGAGAATTGGCCAGCGGATTAAGTGGAAAAGGAAGACTTGCAGGTGTTGATAAAATGACGGATGCTATTGAATTGGTATTATCAGGATATAAACAGGATTTGACAGGGAAAAAGATTTTAATTACAGCCGGACCTACATATGAAGATATAGATCCGGTTCGATTCATTGGTAATCGTTCCTCAGGTAAAATGGGATATGCTCTTGCAAAAGCAGGTTACCTCCGCGGTGCAGATGTAACTCTGATTTCCGGACAGTCTTCTCAGATTTGTTATCCTGAGATCAAGTTAATAAATGTAAGATCAGCAGAAGAAATGAAAAGGGCTGTAAATAAATATTTTCCCTTAAATGATATTCTGATTATGTCTGCGGCGGTAGCTGATTTTAAACCGAAAAAATATAGCTCTAAAAAAATTAAGAAGGAACAAAAACTCAATTCAATCGATTTGATTGAAACAGGTGATATCCTTGGTTCTTTGAAAAGAGATAAGCAGGTGGTAGCTGGTTTTGCACTCGAAACAGATAATGAACTGGCAAATGCTAAAAAGAAATTAAGTAAAAAAAATCTGGATATAATAGTTTTAAATTCGCTGCATGATAATAAAAGTGGTTTTGAATTTGATACTAACAGGATAACTATTTTGCATAAAACGGGTAAACCGACCAGATATAAATTGATGTCAAAGTTCCAGGCTGCAAATAAAATAATTACTGAAATCATAAAAATTTAATTCATTTACTTTCCCGGTATTTATGGCGGATAGACTTAGAGAATTGCTTATACAGTCATTGATTGATCAGAAAGAAATATTTGGAAACGATTTATTTGAACAGAATATTAACACACGTAAAACGCATGTCATAAATGATAGAACTGCAGAAACCGAAGGTGAGGTTTCTTTGTTTGAAGTTATTAAAGAAGATTGGGAAAAAACAAAAAGCTTAAGTGAATTAAACAGACTTATTAAGGATTGCACTAAATGTCCGCTTCATAAATCCAGGAATAAATTTGTATTTGGAGTTGGTAATCCCGATGCCGATGTGATGGTCGTGGGAGAAGGTCCGGGTGCAGAGGAAGATAAACAGGGAGAACCGTTCGTAGGTAGAGCCGGTAAATTGTTGAATGACATTTTGAAGGCAATTAATTTCCGGCGTCAAGACGTATATATTGCTAATATCGTTAAATGCCGCCCTCCAGGTAACCGTACTCCCTTGATTGAAGAAATGGAGGCCTGTTTCCCATATTTGAATAAGCAGATTGAACTGATCAAACCAAAATTGATCCTTGCACTTGGATTAACTGCTGCTCAGGGATTACTGAAAAAGAAAGAATCACTTACAAATATGCGCGGGAATATTTATGACTTCAAAGGAATTAAAACAATGGTTACATACCACCCCGCCGCTTTGTTAAGAAATCCACAATGGAAAAGGGGCTGCTGGGAGGATGTGCAGAAATTCAGAAAATTGTATGATGAAATGCAGTAATTTTTCATTTCTGTTTCTCTTCTGAAAATCTTAGTTTCTATTTAGAAAATTATCTGTTATTTTTACTCGGATATTGATTATAACATACCGCAATGGCTAAAACAAAAAATAATAACGAAAATATAAGTAATCTCATTCCCGCAGATGTAAAACCCCCGGCCGCTGTGGATATTGAAGCATCTGTACTTGGTGCAATGCTCATAGAGAAGGAAGCCGTTCCTAGAGCCATAGAACTGCTTACCCCGGAAAGCTTTTATTTAAAGGAACATAAGCTCATCTTTGAAGCGATGATTTCTTTGTTTGAATCTGGTGAACCAATTGATACCGTTACGCTCTATGAAGAATTGAAAAAGAGGGAAAAGGCGGAGGAAGTCGGCGGAGCTGTTTACCTTAGCAGGCTTTCGCAAAATATTTCGTCTGCTGCTAATATTGAATATCATGCCAAGATTATTCTTGAGAAAGAAATTTTACGGGGACTGATAACAAGTTCCCACGAAATCGCCAGGGCAGCATACGAAGGAACAGAAGATGCTTTTGATATCCTTGATCAGGCTGAAAGGAAAATATTCGAAATAACCGAAATGCATCTCAAAAAAACCTTTACGGGTATGGACCGGGCTGTTCGGGATGCACTGGAATATATCGAAGCAATCCATTCAAATACTAAACAAAAGTTTTCTGTTCCCACAGGATTCTATGAACTGGATGAAATGCTGGGAGGATTTCAGAAATCTGATTTGATAATAGTTGCCGCCCGTCCGTCAATGGGTAAAACAGCACTTGCCTTAACACTGGCACGTAATGCAGCAGTCGATCATAAAGTCCCTGTGGGTATATTTAGTCTTGAAATGGCAACAATTCAGTTAATTATCAGAATGCTCTGCGCAGAAGGAAGACTAAATGCACATCTGGTAAGAACAGGAAAGCTTCCTTCGGAGGAAGGTGTAAAATTAAGCAAAAATGCTCACCGATTAATTGAAAGTCCCCTCTATATTGATGATACTCCTGCCCAGTCGGTTCTGGAAATCAGGGCTAAGGCAAGAAGACTTAAAGCAGAAAAAAATATCGGAATGATAGTAATTGATTATCTCCAGCTGATGCAGGGACCTGCAAATGCAGAAAGTCGTGAAAGAGAAATTTCACATATATCACGATCACTTAAATCATTGGCTAAGGAACTGAATATACCGGTAATCGCTCTTGCACAGTTAAACCGTGCGGTGGAAGCAAGAACTGATAAAAGACCGCAGCTTTCTGATCTGCGGGAATCCGGCTCCATAGAACAGGATGCAGATGTGGTAATATTCCTTAATCGGCCGGAAATATATGGCATTAAAACATTTGCCGATGATGGTAGTTCTACAGAAGGAGTTGCCGAGGTTATTATCGGTAAACAAAGAAATGGCCCTACTGGTGAAATTAGGTTAGCATTTGTTAAAGAATATGCACGGTTTGAAAACCTCGCTCATGCAAGACAAATAGAAGAGTATTCTATAATCCCAACTAACGAAGATATAATATGAAAAAGTCAAACCTGCTTTTAATATTCTTTTTAGTGTTTTGTGGTAAAATTATTTCGCAGGTATATTCTGATACTGATGTTGTAATCTGTAATTCTAAATTTTCTTATGCTGTATCTGCTGAACTATCAAATGAATCAATAAATGATATTGTGGCAGATATCGGAAAAACATTTTTGGGGACTAAATATCTTGCCCATGCAATAGAGGACTCCGGGGATGAACAGCTCGTAATAAATCTTAATGGACTGGATTGCACTACTTTTGTGGAAAATGTAATCGTTTTTGCTCGCCTTATTAAATCCGGAAAGACTACTTTTAAAGACTATGAAAAAGAATTGCAGAAAATTAGATATCGTAACGGAGTTATAGATAAATATCCGTCCAGACTTCATTATTTCACCGACTGGATTTATAATAATGAAAAGAAGGGGATAATTGATGATGTTACTGAATTGTGCGGAGGAAAACCGATTCAATTTCATCTCAACTTCATGTCAACACATCCTGAAAGTTATCCCAGGTTGAAGGAGCATCCGGAATTTGTTTCTGAAATTAGAAAACAGGAAGCTGAAATAAGCAGAAGAAATTATTATTATGTACCAAAAGAAAGAGTGGGATTTATAGAACAACAGATTGAAAATGGTGATATCATAGCGTTTACTACCAGTATTCCGGGATTGGATGTTAGTCATGTTGGTATTGCTGTTAGAATGGAAGATAACCGTATTCATCTTCTTCACGCTCCTAATGTAGGATATAATGTGCAGATTACTAAAGAACCCCTTTCGTCATATATAAACAAGATTAGTAAAGATACTGGGATAATTGTATTGAAACCAATGGATCCTACCCAGACTGATATTTCCGAATATTAGTTACCCTTTTTAAAAGCTCCGGAACTGCCACGTTTTTTTCTTCCAAATATTTTTTTCTTTCCTGAGTTTTTTTGTTCAAAGTGCGGTGTTATTCTCATAATTATTGAACAATAAAAATTTATTGATTGAGTCCTCAACGCTATTTTGTATTATTCCATAAGACTGAAGTTTGGAGGTATCAAGGGAAACATCTTCTACTTTTGGGAAATCCCGAATTTCATCCATCGTAATCTTATGTAACAATGAATAGTCAAAACCCGCCTTCTTGCATAATAATTCACCGAGTTGAAATCTTGATAATCTTTCCTTACCTCCTACATTTATTGTTTCCGACTTTATTTCTTTTCCCGCTAACTCATCTATGATTCTGGCAGCATCATTAAGTTCAATCGGTGTTCTGAATTGATCACCAAATAGCTTAACCGGTATGCCTGATTTCAGGTTTAGAAACATCTGATGAAAATGATTATGACTATTATATAGCCCAAAGCCGTAAAGCAGAGAAATTCTTAAAATCAGGTAATTATCAAATATCTCTTTAATTTTCACTTCACCCATTAATTTAGATTCAGCATAAAATGAAACAGGAATTAATTTTGCATCTTCCTTAAGCATTGAACCCCTGTATCCGGCATAAACGAGATCAGTAGAAATATATATAAGCCTGGCATTGAACCGGGCACAAAGTTCAGCGATATTTCTTGTTGCAATAACATTAGTACTGTAAACCAGTTTCGGATCAATATGTGAAGCTATTTGAGGATTTGAAATGGCAGCCGTATGAATTACGATTCGGGGATTAATTGAACCAAATACTTCTTCCAGTTTAACTCTATCATTTATATCAAGTTTGATGGAATTATAATCCTTACAATTCCGGATATTCTTATTAAATATTGTAAGAATCGAATTATTTTTGGCTAGTTCAATATTCAAATACTGTCCCAGAAGACCGCTTCCTCCTGTTATCAAAATCTTCATGATTATGAATACCTGAATTAGTGACTAAAAATATGACCTTTAATTGATTAAGTTCCGCCGTTGTTTCTTTGTTTTTCAGTCAGTTTTCTGATAAATTTATAAATTAATAACTTTATTTTTATGAAAAAAATAATTCCCGTATTAATAATAAGTATTTTTATCACAACAGATTTGTTTGCTCAGGATTCCGGATATTTTGATGCTCCGTTTGGCGGCGGCGGCGGATTTACTCCCGGATTCATTTTTCCTGATGTCTCTCCATTGAATAATATTTTACCTCCTGAATTTCCGAAACTTTCTAATAAAATGATTTTTACTACCGGCGGAACAGGATTTATTTATATAGGAGTTATAAAATATTTACGAATTGGCGGCGGCGGATTCGGAGGTTCAACTTCCGAAATGATTGATTCACCTCTGGATAATTTTCGCAGGGAAGTTAGATATTCAATCGGCGGCGGCGATTTTTCGGTGGAATATACTATCCCATTTATAAGAACTTTTGGGATATCGGTTGGAACAATGATTGGCGGGGGAAGTATTGATGTGCAAATTTATAAAAACCGGGGATATTTTTCCTGGAATGATTTAACTAATGAATTTGGAAATAATTCCTCTCAATCCGAAAATATTAGTAGAACAATTACAGGAACATACTGGCTGGTTTCGCCAATGATAAATATTGATATCCCTGTTTATAGGTTTGTAGCTGTAAGAATAGGAGCAGGTTATCAATTTTCTTTTGGTGAAAACTGGTCGATTGAAAACGATCAGGAATTAAATAATGTGCCTTCCTCTTTTAATGGTAAAGGCTTTTATCTGCAATCAGGAATTTTTCTAGGATTTTTTGCTTTCTGATATGAAAAATATTTTAGTTACAGGCGGAGCAGGATTCATTGGTAGTAATTTTATAAACTTCATCCTCAAAAAGTATGATGATTATAGAATATTTAATTTAGATAAACTGACATATGCCGGTAATCTCGACAACCTTACACCTTCTGTTGATAATCCCAATTTTAATTTTATAAAAGGTGATATTACCAACTCTGAACTTGTTCAGTACGTCTTCGAGAAATATGAAATTAAATATGTAATTAATTTTGCAGCAGAGTCTCATGTCGATAGAAGTATCCTCGGCTCAGAAATATTCTATAGAACAAATGTAATAGGTACAAATGTTCTGATGGAAATGGCACGTAAGTTCAAAGCAGAGAAATTTGTTCAGATTTCTACAGACGAAGTTTATGGCAGTCTCGGTAAAGAAGGATTATTTACTGAGGCAACACCTCTTTCTCCTAATAGTCCATACTCATCCAGTAAGGCGTCAGCAGATATGATGGCCCTGGCTTTTAACCATACATATGGTCTGCCCGTCGTTGTTACCAGGTGCTCAAATAATTATGGCCCATATCAATTTCCGGAAAAACTCATTCCTTTAATGATAATAAATGCGTTAAATAATAAAAAACTTCCGAT
>DATICR010000310.1:0-2142 GCA_035456745.1 Ignavibacteriaceae bacterium | reverse complement strand
CCGGTAGGAAAGTTTTAGCAGAATTTAAGTAAGATTTAAATTCATTCAACACTTTTAAATCTGTATCCTACACCTTTTAAAGTTTCAATAAGATCGGAATAATTATTAAGCTTTTCCCTTATTTTTCGTATGTGTACGTCTACAGTTCTGTCAACTACAAAGACATCCATACCCCATACTGTTTTTAAAAGAGCTTCCCTGCTAAAAACTTTACCGGGATTACTTGCAAGAAAATAAAGGAGTTCAAATTCCTTCCGCGGAAAAACCGACTCTCTTTCATCGATATATACTTTATATTGTTCTCTGTTTATTTCAAGCGGACCAATTTTTATGACCTGAGGTAATTCTTTTAAATCCCCGGAACGCTTTTTTAAATTGGAATTTACTCTGGCTATTAATTTTTGAGGGGAGACCGGTTTCTTTATAAAATCACTTGCACCTAATTCAAGACCCTTAATTTCATCGGCCTCACCCCCTTTTGCAGTCAGAAATATAACAGGAACATCAGTGTAAGCTTTATTTTCACGAATACGCCTGCAGACATCATAACCGTCCATTTTTGGCATCATTATATCAAGTATAATCAAATCAGGATTATTATTTAATTTTTGAAGAGCTTCAATACCATCGTAGGCAGTTATTACTTCAAAACCTTCACGTATTAGATTATATTCCAGAAATTCAACTATATCTCTTTCATCATCAACCAAAAGAATTTTGGAGCTCATAATTATCTTATCTTTACTTCTGAATTTTTCGAAGCAGACTGGTACATAGCATCTATTACCTTCATCCTTGAAAGAGCTTCAGCAGCAGGAGAAAAAACGGGATTCAATCCCCTGACCGCACCAATGAAACTCTTTAATTCGTTTAAATATGATTTCTTGAAGAGACTGAGTGCACTTTCAGTCTGCGAAGGAGTCAGATCCATAAACTGCTCTTCAATCTTTTTGTTAATTGTGAAAGGATTTAATGAAGCATTCCCTTTCGTACCATAAATATTCAGATAAAAGAGATCCTTCTCAAGCGGCAACGACCAGCTGGTCTCCATTGTAATCAAAGCATTGTTTTTACATCTCAGTAAGCTGATTGAACTATCCTCAACTGTTTTGGTATTTAGAGAAAAATTGTGAGTTGTGACGGTATTAATAGAAGGATAGTTTAAAAGCCATAATGACAAATCAAGAAGAAGTATGCTTAAGTCTATAATCACACCACCTCCGGATTCTTCTTTCCTGGTAAACCATTTTTCGCTGCTGCTCTGCCTTCTAATCCATCCGCATTTTATATAAAATGGTTCGCCTAATTCACCTGCACTAATAAGGCTGCGAAGGATCATCGCATCAGGACGATAGCGTAAATTCATTCCCACCATGATTTTATTCTTGGATTTCTTTGCCATATCTATTATAGGCTTTGCTTCGGCATAAGTCCTTGCAAGTGGTTTTTCAACCAGTACATCCTTTTTTGCTTTAAGTGAGGCAATTGCGGTTTCTTTGTGTAGATGAGTAGGAGTCGCAATTATGACCGCATCTGCATCGCTTTTGGCGAGTAATTCTTTATAATCCGAATACCGTTCTTCTATATTAAATTTATCTGCAATTGTATTGAGCCTGTTCTTATTGATTTCTGCAACTGCAGTGACTTTGACATTGTTCATTTTTAACAGGTTTGGAAGGTGAACAAGCTGGACTATTCCCCCGAGCCCAATTATAGCAACTTTGGTATTTTCAATCAAATAGAGATCTCCCGCTTAATGATATTGTTTTTACAAAATATTTTAACTCTTTCAACAATACTGTCAGGATCCATTTTTAAGAGCCGATGTAATTCCTTTTGAGTCCCGTGTTCTACAAAATGATCTGGAAGACCGATACGCAAAATATCATTCTTAAAATTTTTCTCATTGAAATATTCAAGTACGGCGCTTCCAAATCCGCCGATAAGTGTACTCTCTTCAAGAGTAACAATTTTAGAATGTTTTCCGGCAATGTAATTCAGCATTTCTGCATCCAGGGGTTTTATAAATCTTACATTAATGACTTCGCAATTGATTCCTTCATTAGCTAATTTTTCCGCGGCTTTTAAGGAGTAATTTACCATTGAACCAACAGCAAGCAGCGCAACATCGTCCCCCGTTTT
>DATICR010000309.1:0-9751 GCA_035456745.1 Ignavibacteriaceae bacterium | reverse complement strand
ACTAACAGGAAAATAAATTATTCTGTTGAATTTCCGGATAATGCTACTTTCAGGGTAATACCCAGAGGGAGGTTAAAAAGCGGTGAGAATTATTTATTAAAACTGGATTTTAAAAGATTTAAGGATATAGCCGGTAATTATTATGATTCAGTTTATACGTTTAAGTTCAGTACCATTTATGAAATTGACTTTACCGGTGCGAGCGGAATTATTGTAAATGTACAACTTTCCGATAATCCTTTTGTGGTTTTACAAAGTACAGACAAGACAGAAGGAAAGACATACCAACAATATCTTCAGGACGGGAACAAATTTGAATTTAACAGGGTATTGCCGGGAAAATATTTACTATGGTGTTTTCTTGACAGAGACAACAACGGAGCTTACAACAGAGGCAAACCTTCACCCTTCACCCCTTCAGAGGATTTTTCTTTCTATCCCGATACACTTAACCTAAGGGCAAGGTGGGGACAGATGGATATAAGATACGTTTTTAAGTAGGAATTGTTTTCTCAAAGCTAAATTCAAATAAAAATCACCTGTTTAATTTTTTCTTAATATCCGAAATAATTGTTGAACTTGAATTCTTTACTTCTGCAAGCATTATTTCATTCTTCTTCAGGATTTCCCGGGCCACTGTTTGATTTGAAAGGGAAGAGCAATTAATAAGTACATTCAGGAAAGCGCCTTCAGCAGCAGTCGAAATCAAAGAAACTGCCACACCGGCATCAGAGACGGAGTTCTGATTTCCTTTAATTGCGAGAGTCTGGAATAACGGCATAATCTTACTACAGCTTCTTAATACTTCCGCCGGCACTTCAGCAGCCTCAAGAGTTGCCGACTCAATATTTTCATTCCTTTCTTTCTTTTGTTCTTCTGTATCTTTAGGCATTTTAAAAGAGGCCATAACCTTTTCAAAAGCCTCATTATCTCTTTCGGCGAGATTAAGAAATTCTTCTTTGGAAACTGCCAATTCAAATTTTATATCTTTCATCTCTTCTTCCACATCGATGTACTTTTTCTTCCCGATCGTGAGATTACATACCATTATGCCCAGATTACAAGCGATTGCTCCGCAGAATGCAGAAACATTTCCTCCTCCGGGAGTTGGTGAACTAGATGAAATTTCATCTAAATAATTCCGGATTGAGTCATCAATATTCATTTTACTCCTTATGAATGAATTTTAGAATTATCGGATTAACGAATCATCGAATTGGATTGATGAATTTGCGAATTACTGATCCAAATATATAGTAATCAGCAATTTGGAATTCGCCAATCAATTAATGCGTTAACTGCCGATCATATAATCAATTATTTTATTGTTTTTATCAAATGGATTTAATGAACTGAGACCAAGTTTTGCTATGGCAAGATCTACCAATTCACTTTCACTGAGATTTTTATTTTCAGCATAATATCGTCCTGCCATAAGCAGGGCTTCCAACGGGACAAGTCCAACGATTTCACTCCCATCCACTTCAACGCCCAATCGTTTAGCTTCTTTTTTAACTTCCTCAAAAGCTATATGCAAGGGAGTAATTTCATAATTAGTCAGATTTACAGATACCTGTGTGATATTATATTTTTCCAATGAAACTCCCATACCCTTAAAATGTGAAAGTCTGCCAGGTATCCTCACAGTCTTTCCATTCGCCTTTACAATATTTCCAAGCTCATCCTTTTTAGGTCTCCCCGATTCACGAAGTATTTCAGCAATTTCTTTTGAATAGCTGACATCCTTTGATTTTATATTAACATTATATGCTATAAGGAAAAATCTCGCTCCCGTAACGAGTGCCCCAAGCTTTGGATTAAATTCCGCTTTGCCAAAATCCGGCTTCCATTCAGGGTCTTTGAGCTTTTCTTTAAGTCCTTCATATTCTCCCTTACGAATATTCGATAAATTTTCCCTTTCCGGTTTTCTCGCTGCACTTTCGTAAAGATACACAGGAAGATTTAGTTCTTCCGAGATCTTTTGACCGAAAGCTTCCGCTATTTTCACACAATCTTCCATTGTAGCATTTTTTACCGGAACAAACGGTACGACGTCAATTGCTCCAAGACGCGGGTGTTCCCCTTTATGATTTCTCATATCAATTTTTTCCGCTGCAGCTTTACAGGCACTCAATGCGGCCTGAAGTATTCCTTCTTCATTTCCTGCCATGGTGACAACCACGCGGTTATAATCTGCATCAGGTTCAAGATTTAAAAGCTTTGCACCATCAGTTGAATTGATCGCATCGGAAATTGCCTTAAACGTATTTTTATTTTTGCCTTCACTAAAATTTGGCACGCACTCAATAATTTTCAATTTAGACCTCCGTTTGCATTGAAAATAATATTCCCGTTTTTAATTGTCATAATATTAATATTTTTTCCCACCTGATACACAATATCAGCATATTCACTCGTATCAAGAACAGCAAAGTCTGCTTTCTTCCCGGGTTCGATGCTTCCCACATACTTATTTTTATTTAATGCTCCTGCTGCATTTATTGTAACTGCAGAAATGGTTTCTTCAATAGTCATATTCATTTTCAAGCAGGCGAGGCTCATTACAAGATTTAAATCAGCTATATTAGATGAACCCGGATTATAATCCGTTGCGAGAGCCACGACGGCACCAGCATCAATCAATTTCCTTGCAGGAGCATATCCATAATTGAGGAAAAAGGAAACTCCAGGAAGCAGGACAGCAACGGTATCTGATTCTGCTAACTTTACAATATCATTCCCGGTCAGTACTTCAAGATGATCAACACTGACTGCATTTTTTTGAAGTGCAGTATTCAAACCCCCTATACTATTAAACTGTTCAGTATGCAGCTTTAAACCCAATCCTGATTTTTGTGCAGCACTGAAAATTGCATCAACTTCTCCGGCATTATAAGCTGTCTTTTCACAGAAGGCATCACAAAATTCCGCCAGTTTATTTTTTGCAATATGAGGGATCATTTTATTTATTATCAGATCAATATACCCTGTGCGTTTTTCCTTATATTCGGGAGGAACGGTATGAGCCCCGAGAAAGGTAGGGATAATATCTATTGCAAAAACTTCATTCAAATAATTTATTATGTGAAGAAGCTTAATTTCATTATCGAAATCAAGTCCATATCCGCTTTTAATTTCCAGTGTTGTAATTCCCTGTGAAATAAAATATTTAATCCTGGAAGAAATTATGTTAATCAACTCTTCAAAAGATGATTCTCTTACCGCTTTTACCGTAGAAAGAATTCCACCTCCTTTTGCAGAAATTTCTTCGTAATGAATTCCTGCAAGCTTCATTCTGAATTCATCTGCGCGTGAACCGGCAAACGCCGTATGCGTATGACATTCCACAAGTCCCGGCAGTATGGTTTTATCTTTTACATTTATTATTTCAAATAAGGAATGATTTTTTATTGAGGAGTCAGGTACTAAATCTTTAATAATATCATTTTCAATTATAATTGAATGGCCGGTAACAACATTTATTTCATTAAGTTTTGGACCCCTTTTGAAATTTTCGCCTTTAGTATCGACTGTAACGATCTGGGCAGGATTTAGTAATAACTTCAGCATTATTCATAAACATTTACTGTGGAAGAGATTACTCTTGATTCAGTATAACCCATCTGGGTCAATTTGAAATTTAAATCTTTAGCATCTCCCATGGAGGTGAAATCTCCCACTTCAACTTTATAAAAGGGAGGATCAAATATTATATAAATATTTTTCATGATTACTTTTTGCACCAGTTCAGATTTTAGTGAGTCAGCTTGTTCCAGATTATCTGTTGCAAAAACCTGAACCCTGAATCCGTTTGTAGTTCCGACAACTGTTTTGACCGGATCAGACGTAGAGTCTTTTTGTTCATATCCATACCAGGCATTTATTTCCGAGTCGGTTTCTTCAGTTACAGGCTTCTCCTTGATGTCGATTGTAGTTTTGTAAGGGGTAATATCGAAAGTTTCCTTGAAAGTTTTTTCTTCTATTCCTTTTTTTTCATTCTTTTTTTCACGTTCATATCTAACGGTACTTGAGGCACCACAAGAGTAAATGAGAAATGGCAGAAATAAGGATAATAATAATATGGGTACTTTTAATCTCCGGGAAAAAATCATTTTTCTATTTTATTATTATGAAATTTTAATTAGTAAATTTAACAATCTTTTTATTAAAATTTGAATAATATTTAGATTGGTGGGAGCAAAACTTTTTTAGTTGCACAAAGTTTCACCAAGGAAACACAAAGTTGCGCGAAGTAGTCGGGGATTACAAACTAGGCGGGAATTAGGTAATGCTTACACGTTTATATGGACATATTTTATTTTATCACCAAGACACGAAGCTCAATAAGTTACACCAAGGAAAAAATTTTAAGGAGACTTAAATTTATATATATTGTTTTTTCAGGACATAAGGACTATTTTTAATAAAAGTAAACAAAGCTAGATCACGATTTTCTACAACTATTTTTGAACGCAGATGTCTTCGATATGTACCGCCTGGAATAATCATAGGGCGGGGGTACTCCCAACCAGATCCAAAATAATAGTCGGGACAGGTCAGACCGCACGTAGAAAGGAGGATTACGACGTAGCAAGGGGGTACAAACAAATGAAATAGGCAGTCGCAGTATGCAATTGGCAAAAAGAAAAAGTCAACAGTCGACAGCCTACCTTGATGTAAGGCAGGCCTCCCTCGACCGGTAGCCAAGTCCTCAATCGGCAAATATTTCAATAAGTGTATATATTTTTTAGTGGGTTGATTTGAAATTGTCCTTTGGGCGAAGTCGGTAAATATTAAGATTAAGAGTTAAGGAGGAAAATATTATCGTGGTTTAATGGTTTTTTATCGGCAAGTCTGTCATTTTTGTCATACAAATTTTTGAACCTTTTAAACTGTATTTCCACCTTATGTACAACAAGCATGCAACAAGCCTAAAACCACTCTTTTTCAAAGAGCAAAAAAATGTAAATTTATTGAGTGAGAAATAAAGAAAAGTCTGCCAAAAATGGCAGACAATTGTAAATCGAAAAAAGTTAAAATTTTCAGGTTAAACATTCACCGAAAAAAATTTGTCCAATCAATAATCTTTTGTCATTTTTCCGAATCCCGGCCTTTCATTAGATAGTTTTATTTACCCTTATAATAAAAAGCTTTAGACAAACATTTTTTTGAGAAACATCACAAAATTTCGTAAATTACCATATTGATTTAAAAAAAGCTTACAAAAATGCCCTCAAAAAAGTTAAAAATCCTTTTTGTTACATCAGAAGTAGTTCCATTTGTAAAAACAGGTGGGTTAGCGGATGTTTCAGCAGCATTACCGCAGATGCTTGCAGAAATGGGACATGAAGTTCGAATAGTCGTGCCTAAATATGGCGCAGTAGATGACAGAAAATTTAAAATACATGAAGTTGTACGTCTGAAAGATTTAACAATAAAAATAGGCAATAAAGATGTTGTCTTTTCATTGAAATCATGCTTTTTACCGGGACAGAAAGTCAGAGTACAAATCTACTTCCTTGATAACCAGGAATATTTTGGCAGCCGGAACAGTCTATACGTTGATCCGATGACCGGGGAGGACTATCCCGATAATGATGAAAGATTTATATTATTGAACAGGTCGGTATTTGAGCTGATATGTAAGCTCGGCTGGATACCCGATATAATTCATTGCAATGACTGGCAGTGTGGACTTATTCCAGCATATCTCAATACTTTATATAAGGACGAAGAACAATTTAAGAATTTCAAAACTTTGTTTACCATTCACAACCTGGCTTACCAGGGAATATTCCCCAAATCATCTTTTCACAAAACAAGTCTGCCGGAAGAATTAAATTCCGAAAAAGGGATAGAGATTTACGGAAAACTTAATTTTATGAAAAGTGGTTTAATGTTTGCCGATACGATCAATACTGTAAGTGAAACATATGCAAATGAAATAAGAACGGATGATGAATTAGGGGCCGGGTTAAAACATATTCTTTCCAAAAGGAAGAATGATCTTTACGGAATTGTAAACGGGATTGACACAAAAGTCTGGTCTCCGGAGAAAGATAAGCATCTTTCTAAAAAATATTCTGCAAAGAGTTTGGACCAGAAGTTAATTAATAAAAAAGAACTTGCAGACAAATTCCGGTTTAACTATGATGAAAACATTCCCATTATCGGAGTAATTTCACGTTTATTTGATTCAAAGGGTGTAGATCTTATAAAGGATGCATTTCATGAATTAATGAAATTAGATATTCAGATGATCCTGCTGGGAACCGGAGATAGAAAATATCATCGTTTTTTTGAGAGCATGACTTCAAAACACCCTGGAAAATTTGCAGCCTATCTAGGGTTTAATGATGATCTTGCACATTTAATAGAAGCAGGGTCAGATATATTCCTTATGCCATCACGGTATGAGCCATGCGGACTTAATCAGATGTACAGTCTTGTTTACGGTACTGTTCCTATCGTAAGAGAAACCGGCGGACTTGCAGATACAGTTATAAAATATAATGAAAAGACGGGCGAAGGAAACGGCTTTATGTTTAAGCAGTATGAAGTTAATGCAATGTTAAAAGAAGTAAAACGTGCTGTGAAAATATTTGAAGATAAAAAATCCTGGACTAAAATCATGAAGAACGGGATGAAATCCGACTTTAGCTGGAACTCTTCTGCGAAGAAATATATCGACCTTTACAGAACGATTTTGGCGAATGAGAATTGATGGCAGTTCAGCAAGCCGTTTTTCTTGACAGGGATGGTACAATCAATGAAGATCCCGGTTATCTTGGTAATCCGGAAAAGGTGAAGCTGTTTCCGGGTACGGGCAAGGCACTCTCATTATTAAAAAACAGACTTAATTTCAAACTAATCGTAATCTCAAACCAATCCGGTATTGCAAGAGGATTAATTACTGACAAAGACGTTGAAGCTGTTAATTCAAAAATCAATGATTTATTAAAACCTGATAATGTCGTGATTGATGCTTTCTATTATTGTCCTTATCATCCTGATTTCAACAGTGAAGAGGAAATTGAATGCAGGAAACCATCTCCAGCGCTAATTTACAAAGCCTCACAGGATTTCAATCTTGAACTTAATGGTTCATATTTTATCGGAGATACACCGGCAGATATTTTATGCGGTATGAATGCCGGGCTGAAGACCGTGCTTGTAAAAACAGGTTATGGAACAGACAGCTTTTCTATCTTGCAAAAACAAAATATATTTCCAAGCTTTGTTGCCGAAAATATTTCTGATGCGTGTAAATTTATTTATGAAGATATTACAGGTGAAGTAATTGACATATAAAAAAATATTTCTTTTTCCGATTCTGCTCTTATCTATGATGTTTTATTCCTGCAGTGATTCCCCATCATCTATTGGAAATAATATTCTGTCACCCGATTTTGTAAGTGTACATAAAATTGATTCATCAACGGATTCAGTTCAGCAGGCATCAACCTATTATAAAACACGCGTAAGGCTCAGTGACTCTCCCCGGTTATTTCTTGGCAAATATGCTAATGTTGAAGCCTCGACCCTGATAAAATTTGCAGTTGTGGTTACCGATACCGGTTTAAAAAATGCTATTCTTAACTCAACTCTCAATGTTATCAGCTCAAAAGTGAACCTTACAAGAGTATATAATATCGGAGATACAAGTTCAATAATTTATAGTGTGCACAAAGTTAATAATTACTGGACTGCACTATACAATGCTGACAGTTCCTCCCTGGAATATGATCCTGGTGATATAAGCTCAAATAAATCTTCCACAGATTCTCTTTACTCATTTGATCTTGATAATCAAACAGTTTTGAACTGGTTACATTCTGCTGCCGATACATCAGATAAAAGTAATCACGGAATTTACCTTAGTCCTGATCCTGCTTCGAACGGTATTGTTGGATTTGATGCCTATAATGTGAATGCTGTCGGGCTTCCCAGACTTACCATTGTTGTATCAGTTTCCGGAAATGTTGATACCTTGAGTTACATCAGTCTTCCGGATGTAAGTATAATTTCAGGTAATTTACCTGTTGTTCCTGCAGAGGATATTGTAGTTCAGGCGGGTCTTGCTGTTGATTCATGGGTTAAGTTTGATCTCTCTTCAATTAAAAAAGGATCAGTGATTAACAAAGCTCAGTTAACTCTCTATCTTGACAGCAGCGCAACCAAGACCGGTGATAAATTTACAAATGCACTCATCGTTTACTTTTCAAAGGACACTTCTGCCCACTCATATGACACAACTTCTGCTATTGTACTAAATAGATCAGCAAATTATTTTACCGGAAATATTGCACCATTTGTGCAAAGCATAGTAAGCGGCTTCCATGAAAATCAGGGATTTGTGCTGGGTGCAGGGGGACCAAATACAGGTGTGGAATTATTTGCATTAAAAGGAAGCGGATCTGAGACTTCATTAAGACCACGTTTGGTAATTACTTATACAGGTAGAAAATGAGAAAATATATGAAGTATATTTTACCCGTTATAATATTATTATTTTTCTTCTCAGATAGTTTTGCGCAATCTTCTCCATATACACGGATCGGCATCGGGGATGTTTATTATGCCAACTCCGCGAGAAAACTGGGAATGGGACAAATAGCTGTATCAGATGCTGAGGGAAATTTTATTAGCTTCTATAATCCGGCAGGATTGTTCAATCTTAAAAGGGCGAGGATTGAATTTAATTTTGGATATACCGGATCGATTTTATCAAATGATAATTTATCAAATTATATGGGTTATGGTGAATTCGCCGGTTTTTTATTTGCTGTACCGGTCAGTGCGAGATATGGAATTGGTGCAGTTGCGGGATTATTACCATATTCAAAGGTACGTTATGATGTTGTAAATGAAGTTCAATCCCCTGATGGTGATTATGAAACAGTTTATGAGGGGAACGGCGGATTATCCAAATTATTTATCGGATCTTCTTATAAACTTCCGTTTGACTTGGTAATAGGGGCAACAATGGACTATTATTTCGGAAACATTAACTATAATTCTTCCATAAATTTCGGTGATCTTACAAATGCCAATGCAAAATATATTAATGAATACAGACCAAAAGGTATAGGATCAACAATTGGATTAATTTCTCCTGATTTAAGCACTATTACCGGCTTACCGGGAATTACAAATTTCAGAATTGGATTAACTTACAACTACATTTCCAAATTGAAAACCGATACAGTTCTGACTTCAAGAACCACTCTCGGAACCGATACTGTCGCATCAGGAATTGTTGAAATGAAGATTCCTGGCAGATTGACAGCAGGATTAAGTCTTGTGCTGAATAAAAATTATTTGTTAAGTTTGGACTACGCTTTTCAGCCATGGGAAAATTATTCGTTCAATAACATAACTTTCCATAATTTACGAAATTCTTCTAAAATCAGTCTGGGCTTTGAATATAAACCGGAAATCAAACCCGGGGCAAATTTCTGGGAACAAGTAATATGGCGTGCTGGTTTAAGTTATGAACAGACGCAATATTTAATAAATGATAAAGGAATTAATGAATATTCAGTCTCGGGAGGATTTTCATTACCGATTTCACAGGCAAATACACTTGATTTGGGTTTGAGATATGCAATGCGAGGCATCTCTGATCCAGGTCTCTTTAAAGAAAATTCACTTAAATTATATTTAACATTCAGCCTCGGCGATATTTGGTTTATTCGAGAGGAAAAATAAAATGAAAATATCTGAACAAAATAATCATCATAACTATTCA
>DATICR010000308.1:0-7092 GCA_035456745.1 Ignavibacteriaceae bacterium | reverse complement strand
GCTAACATCTCCCGATAAATTTGAAATGTCAAGCCCTAACAATCTTAGCCAGATTAAATTTACAGTATTGGGAATTTGTTCTGAACTGCTGACCTCATGATATTCACCGTGGGTTTTATTCGCTAGCCAGCTCATCAAATCCTCTCCTTCGGTAAGTTCATCAAAACCGAAGGTGTAAATATTTACATTGGGATTATATGAGATTGAATCGGTAATCAGTGAAATTTTATTGATTTCACCTGCGCTGAAAAGAATGATTACTTTTTTATGATTTGACGATGAAGAGAATAAATTTTCAGCTGCAATAATACGCTGAGCAAGATTTCCTGTAGAGTTTGGCTGAAGAGCCTGAAGTTTACTTATCTTATTGTTAAAGTCTCCGCCAATAGGATAAGTTTCATTCGAGCCGTTTACAATGCCCACCTGATCTCCAATCCGTAAATAACTCACCAGTGAAACCGCTCCATTCCGAGAGGGGGTGTAAGCGTTAAGTATGTCCGGTGAAGTAAAGTTGGCGGAACCATCAAATACTAAAACAATATCATAAAATATAGGTCCGAGATGACTGTAAATATAATTTATACCTCCAACATCATAGTCGGTAACATCGTTTTGATTTACATATGTATCAGGCATAAGAGTTCTTTTATAAGTTTCGCCATTAGCAACTCTGCCGTACATTGTGGCATCCTGATTAAAATTCTTACAATCAAGTGTATAATTCAAATCCCCCGGATTATATAAATCGGCAAGACCAGAATAATGTCCGATTTCATGAGTAGCTGTATTTTGTATATCGAGTTTATTGGATGAACCATCAGTACCCCAAATGAAATGACCGAATCCATTAAGAGAAATTGGGTCACCATTAAATGCGATATCTACATCGGTTAGTTCACCATTAAAAGCATTATATCTGATTCTGGTTGCTGCAATAACATTAACGGGTGCACCGACTTCGTTAACCCAGGTACTTGAATCAGGAACCCACACAACATTATTTAAACCATCGGGATTTCCTCCCCATTGTTCAGTTGAACTGGGAAGCCGCGTATATGTCAATTGATTTAATGCATCCCAGGTATTAAAGCCTGTCTGAACCGCATTATCATATGTCTTGTTTACTACAGATTGAGCGATATGATAATCACTTTTTCCATCCGCCCAGTGGAGTGGAATTCCGGCAAGAGTTGTATTCACTTTGTAATGTAATCCCTGATCCTGCGCTAAAGGAATCGAAGCAGAAAACTCAGATGTGTTTCCCGCAGCATCATATGCTATAGCGCTAACAAAGTTTTGCTGGTTTACTGCAACATTAGGAAGATTTGCAAGAAAAGTTGCTTGTCCGTATTGATTCGTAGTGACCTGTTTTTCTCCAAGGTAAACATCACCTTCACGTCTTGTACTGGTTGAGTTTGAGAAAAACTGAACTTTGAAGGATGTCGACGGAGTGCTGTAGAGAAATCCATATATTGAAGTACCCTGAGGCCACGAATATGCGGTATTTAGTTCCGGATAATTCTGAAGGAGGTTACTTCCAACATCAGCATCATTAGCATCATTAGGTGTAACTCCATCCTGGACGGGAGGATTTCCAATCCATAAGTCTATTCCTAAACCCGCATTTGAATGAATTGAATTTTTTAATATACGGTTGCCGGTTCCTGATTTTACAGATACACCGGAAACACTATATCCAGTGATATTATTCTGTAATATATAATTATTACTACTTCCGTTTACAAACACACCATAGCTTCCACCCGAAATTGTATTTTGCGTAAGTGAATCGCCGCTTGAAGTATTAATTACAATTCCTGAATTCTGAATTTGTGAAATGGTATTTGATGAAATTGTAATTGTACTGTTTGTAACAGATATTCCACCTGCGGTATTAGAACTAATAATATTATTTTTTATCTGATTTCCGCCTGCATTTTCCAGTGCGACTCCGTAACCTGTATTTCCGTGGATATTATTAGCAGCTGTAACTCCTATCAGATTGTTACTTGATCCGCTACTGATATGAATTCCATCGGTTACGGAATTTGTAATTTCGTTGTTGTAAATATTATTTCCCGGAGAATTTATTAATATCCCTGATATTTTATTTAACGAGACAATATTTTTCCCTGCAGAAGAAAGGGTTAATCCATATCCGGTGGGATTATTTATTTCCAATCCTTTAAGTTTTATTCCGGCTCCGGTAAACGTCAGATTTCCGTAACTGCCAGTAACTTTAACAACAGGTGTTCCTGAATATCCGGTTTGAGTTGTAGCATTTATAGAAACAGTATCAATCACTGAAGGTAATGACGATCCCGGCTGTATAATATATGGAGCAGAGCCTGGAATATAAAAATATATTTTCTGTGATCCAGCAAGAGCATTAGCTTCCATTATAGCAGATCTCAAAGTAACCTGTCCGTTACCTGCATCGGGGGTTCCATCACCCGGATTTGTATCGGGGGCATCTCCCGTGGAATTAACTACAAATAGAGGAGGATGAATACTCTTAATAATCTCTGTTATATTATATACTCTTAAATGATTTTTGTAGTTTGAATAATCTTTAAGACATTTGACCCCGTTGAAATATGTAAATTCAGTAAATGACCACTCACCATTAAGATAAGGGAGAAGAGATGAGGGGATATTTTCGGAAGGATTTCCATTGCCGCCGGAATTATTTATATTATTTGCTGAAAGAGCTACACGCCATAATCTGATTTCATCAATTAATCCTTTGAAAGCACCATCTGACGATTTACCTACATATAATCCTCCCTGACCTGAATTATTCCCTGAACCCAGGGGGACAGCAAGACTTTGTGCTAATGTACCACCATAATAGAATTTTAATGTTTGACCGTCATAAGTAGCAGCCAGATAAACCCAGGAAAAAGGAGTTATAAGAGGCTGACTTAAGGTACTGACCGTTCCGAGTCCATTCCCTATAGAAAAATAAGCAACTCTATCTTTAACATACATTTCAAAAGATTTGTACCCGTTATCAAAAGCTCTATAGATAATAGGCATCTTAACACCAGCATTATCACCGATTAAATAAACCCATGCTTCTACTGATATACTGTCATTATTATAAGACGGATTGTCAAAATATTTATATGCTGATTGATTTGCATCTGATGTTACAGGCTGACCGTCAAGCACACTGGCATAACCTGTTTCTCCATCAAATATATAGGAATTATTATTGCTGCCCTGAGCAGAGGTATTGCTGAGTAAACCTGTTATAAGGAAAAACAATACCCATAAATTTTTCAGAATAGTAGACTGTTTCATCGTTCCCTCGTAAATTATATTATTATGTTCCCGGATTATTATTTATTGCCGATTTAAATATTTCTGAATTTGCACCTTAAGTGTATTTACAGGTACATACGAAGCCGTTACTTTTTCTCCGGAAGGAGAATTCATTAAGGCGATTTTTCCCTCCTCGCCATACAGAACATTATAATCAGAACCTGTTTTACCTTTTTTCAGAAACAATAAAACTTCTTCATCATTCTTAAATGTAGGCATATGAGAATATAACTCTCCCACACCGTCCACTTCCCCGCCGGGATGAACAACCACAACAGATTTTTGATTAGAATTACCTTTTATAAATTCATCTGCCGTTATGGTAGTGTAAGTTATAATTCTTGTTTTATTCTGAGTCCATCCGGATTCCTGTTTGGTAACTTTCCCTGTAAGAATCAAATCGGCATCTCCTGATAACCTCTGAAGCTTCACAGCCTCTTGTGGAAGTATTTGCCCGCTCGACAAAATAACAATACAAAACAGAATCAATGATCTGACTGACATCCTATCCCTGCCTTTCATTAATAATTGATTATTTTAAATAACACACATACTTTGCATTAGTACCGGTAAGAGGAAAAAAAATATGTAACAAGAAGAAAGCTATAATAGTTTTATATCCGGGCTCTCTCAGTGAGAAGTGAGAGGAATAAATTTTATATTTTATAAATCTGTAAACAAATTCCCGAAAAAATATAGATATATACATTTATAATATAATCTAAAGTATTTTTATTGGGGATTCGATTGGAATATTACAAGAATTATTAACAAATAGCAAATGTAAATTTTAATAGTAGTGATGTTCAACTTAGGTGTATCAATTTAGGATTGACACGATTATGAAGTGCTATTGAATTGATTAAACCAATTCCCCTATCCCCCCACCTCTGCCTTTTCCGAAACTTTGACTAAGGATTGTCTGTTAGCTGCAAACAGACTCAGGACAATCAAACCCCCACCTGAAATCAGCTGCCATGTAATTTGTTCGTGTAAAAAGATAACTCCTAATATTACACCGCCCAGCGGAAATATATAAGTAACCATACTTGTCCTAGTTGGTCCTATTTCATGTATCAGGTAAAAAGCAAGAACAAATGCCAGGCCTGAACCTACGACACCGAGAAATAACAATGAAATCCAAGTCATTTCTAATACAGGAAACCGGATATTACTCTCTGAGAAGAATGCAGTAATCCACATCAAAACAGAAGCGGATAATAATGGTCCCATGCTACGCAGGATTCCGGGAACATCTTGTGTAGTTTTCCTAACGTATACAGCACTACCGGCATAAAATATTGACGCGACGATAATGGCGATCTGCCCCAGTAAAGTGCTTGAGGAAGCAGTTCCGAAATTTTTACTTAATAATAATACCACGCCGGCAAAACCAATAATCAATCCCAGCAGTTTTGGAAGTGTAAGCTTATCATCGGTTAACATAAAGTGAGCAAGAAAGATAGTAAACAACGGAACGGTTGAATCAAGAACAGCCGCTACAGAAGAATCGACACTGCGTTCACCCCAGGATATAAGAAAGAACGGAACGGCAATATTTGTAATTCCCAAAATGAATAATGGAACCCACTCTTTAAATTTCCCCGGCAGCATAACATGCTGAATAATTATTACAGCAATACCAAATAGAAGACCGAATAATACCCGAAAGGAAACCAGTACAACCGGACTCACTTCCCGGAGAGCAATTTTTATCCACATAAAAGATGAACTCCAGATTACCCCAAGTAATATAAATGCAACCCAATGTTTTGATCTCAACTTTTACACCATTCTTTCATAATTAAATTTTTCCTATGCAGACTGCGAGGCAAAAATAATATGAAATTCATTATCTTAAAATGATTTTTCCAAGATATGTAGTAATCAGTAATTGAAGAAGAGGACAGAATATATAATACAAAAATTTTTAATTGACATAATAGCTGTGAAAATTTAAGTTAACTCTGCAAAATTTCTAATCCCAATTTTTATAAGGATCGAATTATGTTCAAAGGATTGCGGACTGTGATCTATCATGTTGATAATATAGATAAAGCTAAAAAATGGTACTCAACCATTCTGGGTATACAACCTTATTTTGATCAACCATACTACGTAGGATTTAATGTGAAAGGATTGGAACTGGGTCTGGATCCAAATGTAAAGGGAGTGAAAAAAGGCAACAATATAATCGGATACTGGAAAGTAGATAATATAATGAATGCTCTAAAGAATTTGCTTGAGAGCGGAGCAAAATTAAACAGCGATATCCAGGATGTGGGTGAAGGAATAAAAGTTGCTTCAGTACTGGATCCATTTGGAAATATAATTGGTATTATTGATGAACCGGAGAAATAATTCAATTTAACCAAGGAATTTTGTTTGCGTGGCTGCATGACCATGCTTTAATGCAGCCATGCAAACATTTCTCCCGATCCTATTTCATCAATATCATCTTTTTGACCGACACATTATTACCTGCTTCAATCCTGTAATAATATATTCCACTCGACAGATTCTTTCCATCAAAAGTTACAGAATGACTTCCGGCTTTAACGATGCCATGAACAAGATTTGCTACTTCCTGTCCGAGTGAGTTATATACTTTCAAAATGACATATCCGTCTTCCGGAATATTATAATTTATTTGTGTGGCCGGATTAAATGGATTTGGATAATTCTGACTTAATGCGAACTCTGATAATGTGTTTATTTCAACTTCCACAATATTGGAGTATTTATAGCTTCCGTCAAAATCTATCTGTTTTAACCGATATGAGTATATTCCTTTTGATACATTATCGTCTTTAAATGAATATGATCTCGGTTCCGATGTAATTCCGGCTCCTTCTACAAAACCTATTTTCTCCCACCTGCCGACTGCAGGTTGACTGTGTATTTGTCTTTCAACATCAAATCCCCTGTTATTCGTTTCAGTTGCTGTCTGCCAGCTAAGAACGACTGAACTATTCAATGTAGTAGCAGCAAATGATGTTAACTCAACAGGGATGACTGTATAGCCGAAACTTTTTCTGTACACCACACTATGAAATCCGCCGGAGCTTGTATAGCCGACACTCCATACATAAATACTATCAGAACTAAATGGCTGCCAATCGAGACTGCCCATTTCAAGACCGGTCGTTTGAGCTTCAGTCCAGTTAATTCCTCCGTCCGTAGATTCCCAGATTCCGCCGACTCCGCTGTTAACTTCCCCTCCCTGGGCAATTCCATTTTGTGAATCAAAAAAATATATTACACGAACCGGGTATGGAGTACTCAGAATTCTGTTGCTCCAGGTATTTCCTCCGTCTGTTGTTCGATGAGCCCAACCTTCAACTGTAGGGGATATACTGCCTCCTCCAGTCCATCCGTGCATATCGTCAGGGAATGACACACCGCCGTCAAATACATTATCAATTGATGATCTCCTTGACCACGTCAATCCATAATCGGAAGAGTTGCAAAAGCTGATGCCGGTTATATAATATTTTCCGTCAGTTCTCATTGTAAAATTACCTGCAAACCAGCCCTGGGTTGGATCTGCAACTATTGATGTCCAGTCATCAGCATTTATACCGCCATTAGTCGTGATAAAAACATCTCCTGATGATAGAATACTTCCGACAGCCAGGCCATGCAATGAATCTGCAAAATCCAATCCCATAAGCCAGTTAAGGGGAGCCGGAGCAACTATTATATCGTCCGTCCAGGTAGTGCCGCCATCATTAGTCCATCGCATTATACCATCACCAGTAGAAT
>DATICR010000307.1:0-2092 GCA_035456745.1 Ignavibacteriaceae bacterium | reverse complement strand
TAATTCCTGGCACATAAGATTAAAAGGAAAAACATTAAGAGCCCTGACTCAGCAAATGGACGCATTCTATGGAGACCATGTAGAGTTAAGCGACGATAAAACTGATTTTGCATCTACAGTCGGTATTGGTGGAGTAATCGGAACTAAATTCGTATGGCCGGTCGGTGTACATGATAATAAAGAGACCGGGGATATAAACCTTACTTCCGATAAGGAAAAATGGTGGGCAAAATGGATTGAGATTTATAAAAATAATATGCTTCCACTTGGAAATTACAGAGGTGACCTATATGATATTGGTTTTGACCGTCCTGAAACGCATGCAGTTGAAAAAGGAAAAATAATGTACTATGCTTTCTACGCCCCGGAATATGAGGGCGAAGTAGAATTAAGGGGATTGGAGAGTAGTTCATATAAAGTTACGGACTACGTAAACAATACAGATCTTGGGATGATTAATGGTCCGACTAGAAATCTTAAAGTTAAGTTCAACAAATATCTGCTGATTAAAGTTGAACCTATATAAATGAATACCAAATTACTTCAAATTTCAGAAGGTAAAATATTTTGAAAAATAAATCCTGGTTACTGTATGCAATGATTACAACGGCTCTATGGGGAGTATGGGGAGCATTTATAGAAATTCCTGAGAAGGCAGGATTTCCTGCTACATTGGGTTATGCTGCCTGGGCTCTGACGATGGTTCCTGTTGCGATTGTTGCATTAAAAATTATTAAATGGGAATTAGACTTCGACCGGAGATCAATTATACTGGGAATGAGTGCCGGATTATTAGGATGCGGCGGACAATTAATATTGTTTCAGACACTTCGCATGGGACCTGCGTATATCGTATTTCCGATAATCTCTCTCTACCCTGTTGTAACTATAATACTTTCAGTTTTAATCATCAGGGAAAAAACAAGTATGCGATCATGGATAGGAATAATATTGGCGCTCGTTGCAATTCTTTTATTATCATATCAGCCACCAGGAAGGTCTGTAGTTTCAGGATATTTATGGCTGCTGCTGGCGATGATAGTTTTTATTATGTGGGGAGTGCAGGCATACATAATGAAATTTGCCAGTGACGAGAAAAAAGAAAAAAGCATGAAGGCAGAGAGCGTAACCTTTTATACGATGGCCAGTGCTGTTGCGTTAATTCCAATAGCAATGCTGATGACTGATTTTAAATCAAATATCAATTGGGGATTCAGCGGTGTTTATGCTGCAATTCTTATTCAACTATTAAATGCTGTTGGCTTTTTATTCTTTGCTTACGCAATCCGATACGGCAAAGCCATAATAGTTGTTCCCATGATGTCACTTGCACCGGTAGTCACTGTAATAATATCATTAATAATATATGCCGTCATTCCGCATCCTGTTATAATCACGGGAATGATTGCTGCATTTGTTGCAATTTATTTAATGGCAGAATGATAAATAAATAATAGATTAGTTATGAAAAGATTTGAAGATTTAAAAGAAAGAGTATGGAAATGCAATATGGAGCTGTTCGAGAAAAATCTTGTAGTCCATACTTTTGGTAATGTCAGCGGGATTGATAGAAAAGAAGGTATCATTGCAATCAAACCAAGCGGTGTCAGTTACAAAACAATTAAACCTGAAGATATCGTACTGGTCGATTTTGATAATAAAATAATTGAGGGTAAATTAAAACCCTCAACAGACTTTAAAACTCATCTGGTGCTTTACAAATCGTATAAGAATATCGGAGGGGTGGCTCATACACACTCCCCTTTTGCAACAGCCTGGGCACAGGCAAAAAAAAATATACCATGCTTCGGAACAACGCACGCAGACCATATTCAGGGAGATATTCCGTGTACGAAGGATCTTACAGGTAAACAAATATCAGGCGATTATGAGACAGAAACCGGAAATCAAATTGTTGAAAAGTTATCAGACTCAGAAAATCCGGGGATGATTCTGGTCGCAGGTCACGGTCCTTTTACATGGGGAATCAATTCCGAGCAGGCAGTTTATAATACAATGATGCTTGAAGAGATAGCAAAAATAGCCTGGTATACCATTGCAATTGATCCGAATGTAAAACCGATTAGTAAAG
>DATICR010000306.1:0-3355 GCA_035456745.1 Ignavibacteriaceae bacterium | reverse complement strand
AATTTAACATATGTATTTTACATATTAAATAAAATTCATCCCTTCATTTTGATAAGCACTATCAAATAATTATTTTTGTCAACCCTTTCTATCACAATAAGAGTGCAATTACAACATGTTGGTTGAATTAAAGAATACAATTTATTATGCGACTAAGTAAATCTTTTGTTCCGACTTTAAAAGAAGTTCCCAGCGATGCTGTTGTAACAAGTCATATTCTGATGTTAAGAGCCGGGATGATAAGAATAGTTGCCGCAGGTATATATTCCTTTCTGCCGGTGGGATATAAGGTAATCAGAAAGATTTCCGAAATCATAAGAGAAGAGATGGATGCCATTGGTGGTCAGGAATTTCATCTACCTGCCCTAAATCCGAAGGAGATCTGGGAAGAAACAGGAAGAGTGGAAGCTTTTGGCGATATTCTTTTTCATATTAAAAACCGTGAGTATGTGCTCGCCCCAACTCACGAGGAGATAATGACTTTCCATGCAAGGAATGTGCTGAAGTCCTATAAAGAAATGCCCCAGATCTGGTATCAGATTCAAACGAAATTCAGAAATGAATCAAGACCGAGAAGCGGAGTAATCCGCGGACGTCAGTTTTTAATGAAGGATGCTTATTCATTTGATATTTCGATGGAAGGACTTGATAAATCATACGGCTTACACGACAAGGCATACAGAAAAATTTTTGATCGCTGTCATTTATCATACTTCGTTGTGGGAGCTTCAAGCGGGGCTATGGGAGGTTCCGGATCAGAAGAATTTATGGTTAAATCGGATGCCGGCGAAGATACAGTAGCCCATTGTGATAACTGCGGCTACGCTGCCAATCTTGAAGTTGCTACTTCAAATATAAAAAGCAAAGAAAGAGATAGCCGGAGCGAGGAAATAAAAAAAATCCATACACCGAATGTCCGTTCAATTGATGAGCTATGTTCATTCCTGAAAATTGATGAAACCAGGTGTGCTAAATCCAGAGTTTATATTCAAAGCGGGAAATCTGTACTTGTTCTTATGCTTGGAAATGAAGAAGTAAATGAAGCCAAGCTTGAAAGGGCATTGGGTGGAGCTGTTCGTCCTGCACATCCTGAAGAGCTAGTGGAGATAACGGGAGCTGAAGCGGGTTCGATCGGTCCTGTGGGATATAAAGGGAAAATAATTGCCGATTTAAGACTGAAAGATGCTAATAATCTTTTCAGCGGTGCAAATGAAACAGATTATCACTTCGGTGGAATAGATCTGAAAAGAGATGTAAAAGAGATCGAGTATTTCGATCTACGGTCAATTAAATCCGGAGAAGCCTGCCCGAGATGCAGTCATAATCTGGAAGTATTTACGGCAATTGAACTGGGACATATATTTAAGCTCGGTACCAAATACTCCACTTCAATGGGTGCAAATTTTCTTGATGAAAACGGGAAAGAAAATCCAATAATTATGGGAAGCTACGGGATCGGGGTCGATCGGGTAATGGCCTGCTATATTGAACAGCATCACGATGATAACGGGATTATATGGGATAAAGTCCTTGCACCTTTCCAGATTCATCTTATGGGTCTTAATATGAAAAAGCAGGAAGTTATAGAAACCTGCGATATGATTTATAATGATCTTACAACTGCAGGATATGATGTTCTTTTCGATGACAGGATTGATGCGCAGGCGGGGTTTAAATTTAAGGATGCGGATCTTTTAGGAATGCCTATCCAGATAATTGTGGGTGATAAAAAGCTGAAAGATGAAAAGGTTGAAATTAAAATCCGCAGTACCGGAGAGCGGTTTGATATACCGGTCGGTGAAATAAAAGAAAAAATCCAAAGTATTTCAGAGGGAAAATAGTATTATGATAGGTGTGTGGTCGGAAGAGGATATAAAAATTCTTAAGGAATATTATGAAAAAGAAGGTTCAAAATTTGTTGCCGATAGGCTGAATAAAAGCCGCGAGTCAGTAATGGCAAAGGCAGCAAGACTTGGTTTAAGAGTTCCACCTCTCTGGTCCGAAGATGAAATTAGGTATTTGAAAAAATACTACAGGAAAAAAGGTGCTGCCTTCGTTGCAGAAAAATTAGGGAAAAACCGAAATTCAGTGATGGCTAAAGCTGCAAAACTTCAGATACATTACGATGGAGTCCGCGCATGGAGTATCTGGGAAGATAACTATCTCAGAAGGCACTATGAAGACCGGAAAAAATCTTCGCTGGCTAAAACTCTTAAACGCACCATTCCTTCAGTAATGCTAAGAGCAAAATTTCTTAATCTGACCGGACCCTCTGCACCAAGATGGACGGAGAAGGAAAAAAATATTCTGCGGAATATGTATCCCGATAGAAAGAATTCATTAAAACAAATTTCTAAAGCCCTCAATAGAACCATCGCCGGAATCCTGCAGCAGGCACAGGTATTGAAAATAAGCAGACCAATAAAGGATCATGTTTGGACAAAACAGGAAGAAAAGTATCTGATTGACAACTATAAGACAAAAACATTTAATGAATTAGCAAATGATTTAGGCCTGACACTAAGCGCGATTTCTCATAAAACATTAAGGATGGGATTAAAACAGAGGGAAAAGGGGCGTCCATGGACCGAAGAAGAAAAAGAATTCATAAAGCAGAATTACAGGAAAATGCCCAGCAGAGAAATAGCAGCAAGATTAAACAGGAGTATTGACTCTATAATTAATAGTGCCGGTCCGCTTGGTATTAGCGCCGGTCGTCCTCGCCCCTGGAGTGACCAAGAAATTCTTTATATGAAAAAAAATTACGGGAAAACCCCGATTGAAAAAATTGCTGAAGATCTGGGAAGAAGTACAAAAGCTCTTGCGGCAGCGGCAGTTAAACTGAACCTCACCAGGAAACGAAACAGGAAGAAAAATAACTAAACAATTTTATTTCAAAAGCAGCATTTTGGCTGAGTAAAATATCCGGCATTTATTACATATAAATAAATTCTGTTTGCCAGTATGCCCGCATCGAATTTTATATTGTATTTACCAGAAGGTTTTTCTTATTTCCAAATGAGGGCATTTAATTATTTAACTCATATGACCGGGTAAGCCTAAGAAATTCAGGCGCAGCATATATTCACTGCGCCGCTAAAAAGATATTATTTCGTGCGGATGTAATCGATTTCCATTATTTTAAATTGCTGACCATTATCGGTCATAAACATTTCCATATGATGATGATCATTATCTATAATTTTAACGGTTTCTATTACAGGTACTTCTTTACCACTAAGTGGATCAACAGTACTTCCATTATAAGTAAATGTATTAGTCGACTCATCATACGTACCCTCTACATACATAATTCCTGTTCCAAAATTATCAATCCATGTGCTGAAAAATTTTT
>DATICR010000305.1:0-3029 GCA_035456745.1 Ignavibacteriaceae bacterium | reverse complement strand
CAGGACAGGCACTTGAAGACAGTAATTTCAAGACCTCCGAATTAACGGAAGAAGAAAAAGCAAGAATAGGGGTAATATACGGCAGCGGGATTGGTGGAATTGAAACTTTTTATCAACAATCGTTAATCAATTACAATGATGGTCCACGCAGGGTTTCTCCATTTTTTATTCCTATGCTTATACCCGACATGGCCGCCGGCTACATATCAATTCAATATGGATTCAGAGGACCAAATTACTGCATAGTTTCCGCCTGTGCTACAGCAAATAATAATCTGATTGATGCCTACCTTCTGATTAATCATGGAACTTCGGATGTTATTCTGACCGGGGGAAGTGAGGCAGCAGTTAATGAAATAGGTATTGCCGGATTCAATGCATCAAGAGCATTATCAACCAGAAATGAATCCCCGGAGACTGCCAGCCGACCTTTTGATGCCACCAGAGATGGTTTTGTATTGGGGGAAGGCGGAGGGACCCTGATTCTTGAAGAACTTGAGCATGCTAAAAAAAGAGGAGCTAAAATTTATGCAGAATTAATTGGAATGGGCCTTTCTGCTGATGCGTATCATATTACAGCACCTCACCCGGAAGGAATAGGTGCCATCCTGGCAATGAAGATGGCAATCGAAAATGCAGGAATAAAGCCGGAAGATATTGACTATATAAACATGCATGGAACATCGACCCAGCTCGGAGATATTGGAGAGACGAAAGCAATCAAGAAGGTATTCGGTGATTATGCTTATAAATTGAATTTGTCATCCACCAAAAGTATGACCGGACATCTTCTTGGAGCAGCCGGTGCAGTGGAGGCAATTGCTTCAATACTTGCAATTCGATATAACAAAATTCCGCCGACAATTAATTTTGAAAATCCTGACCCGGAATGTGATTTGAATTATACATTTAATAAGCCGGTTGATAAAGAAGTAAATATTTCGTTGAGTAATGCATTTGGGTTCGGCGGACATAATACGTCGGTCATTTTTAAGAGATTTACTGAATAATTTACCATTATCACAATTGTTTTATTTCGTGAGGCGGATCAGTAGCATTCTGATATAATCTCTTATTTTATAATCGGATATATGTATTATAAAATAAGGAGGAAGTAATGAAACGAGTTCCGGGAATAATTATGATCCTGCTTTTATTTACAGTAAATTGTCTTGCACAAATGCAGCAGCGGCAACCCCAGATGCGATTAACTCTGCAGGCTGGTCTTGAAGTTCCGACCGGAGATTTTTCAAATCAAGCCTCTTCCGGTTTTGGCGGAAACGCAACTTTCGAGTACTGGCAAAATACACCACTGGCTTTTACGGGTTCTATTGGATATAATCATTTCAATGCGGCTAGTGATCTTCCATTTGGTATAGACTACAGTTTTACTGATGTTCCAATTCTGTTAGGGATCAGATATTATCCGTCACGCGGCAGATTCCATCCTTATCTTGGAGCAGAAATGGGATTACATATTTTAACTTCCTCTATAACCAGGACTGAATCAAGAACTATCACTATAAGCGAGACAAATTCAAGATTCGGAATAGATCCATTAATTGGTTTCAGATATCATCTGAGTCAGTCAACCGATCTTGATTTTAATGTGAAATACAATATAATTTCAACAGAAGGAGGGAGTACTAATTTCCTGGGTATAAATGGAGGCGTTCAGATAGGGTTATAATTTAATTTCAGATATCAAAATTATTTATATGTAAAGGCTGCGGATTATTCCCAGCCTTTCATTTTGCAATATTTAATTCCAATAACCAGTCATTTGTCATTTTTTTTCATCTGTAAATACATTGTCAGGTAAATTACCATTTACTATATAATTGGAATAAGTTACGTAGACTTTCCCTTCTGTTGTATCGCTTTTATTTTGTTTTTCTTTTCCTTTATTCATTTCATTTACATCACCTGTGATACCTTCAGGCAGCTCCATTTTCCGGACATTAAAAGCGAATACCATTGAAGAGGGCAAAGGGTACCCTGTGTCATCATTATATTTAAGATTTACTGTAAAAGTACCATTGGATTTTGTCGTCGATTCAATCTTCCTTATAATATATTTATTTTCATCTATCCATAAATTTGTGAGTATTAGATCGCTTTTATCACCTAAAGGGATTACTTTTACCAGGTAACACAAATATCCGTCTATATTTTCAACCTTATCAAACACTGAGGTATAATCACCTGTTATAAAGTTTAAAGGTGAAAAATTAAGTCCTTCCTTCGGAAGCATCGCAAATCCTTCGGATTTCAGACGGATTTTATCAGGTTGTTTGAAATAAATTTTTGCCTGCGATTCGGGTACTTTTAAAAAATTGACATCGACTTTAATGTGAACGTCGACGACATAATCCTTAACTTTGCTGAAGTTTACTTTTACCTTATTAAGAATATCTTCTGATTTATTGCTCTGAGAAAAACTTAACAGCGGTATAAATAAGAAGAGAAATAGTTTTTTCATATTTATTCCTTAAGTAAGAATATCTTTTCTCTTAAATATAATCGCGGCTGCGCCAAAAAATACTGTAATATGAACTAACAGAATAAGAACTGATTGAGTTAATGTATGATAGTCAACAGGATCATCAAAAAATAACCGCCAGGATGACATATAAGATGTAAAAAGATATGGTTTCAAATTTTCGAAAAAATCAATTTGTATAGCTGACAGAATAAGGAATACAATTATTATGGCCATTGTTGATATTATTGGACCAATAGCATTTTCCACAAGCGAAGAAAAAAGAAAGGCAAGAGAAGTAACAACAGTCATACTAAGAATAGCAAAGCCATAAGCACCTAAAAATCTCCAGAATATATCATTCAGAGCAAATATTATTATTCCACTGCTGCGGACCACAATAAGTTCCCCCACACCGAAAATAATTATCCCAAGCCCCAAGCTTAAAATAGCAAGCCATGTTACAAGCAACGCCGTATAGATAAAACCTGCTATAAATTTTGATGAAACGACATTCATTCGGGAAACAGGTCTTGTTATTAAAAGA
>DATICR010000304.1:0-5244 GCA_035456745.1 Ignavibacteriaceae bacterium | reverse complement strand
TATTAATGCTATGTGACGGGTTTTTTTGATCAGAATCAATTGCAAGTCACATTTCAATTGGAGTATAGTAAACCTGTACATTTTTTTGTTTTAAAGTATTCTCCGTGTGGTCTTATACCGGGATCTTCAATTTCGACGGTGTTCACAGAGCGATTGGAGTCTATCTTACTCTTACTTTAACCATCAGAGTAATCTTACTCTTAATCTTACTCTTACTCTTACTCTTGAATTTCTACTTACCCTTATATAATTGGATTTCGGTTCGATATTTTATCTCAATAAGATCATTTTCTTAGTGCTTTCAAAAATTCTTCCGTTATTTCCTTCAGCGTGTAAAGTATAAAAGTAGATACCACTGGCAATATTCGGTACCATAAAAGAAACATTGTGTGATCCTGTATCCAATGTTCCATTCACTAATGTTGTGATTTCCTGGCCAAGTGAATTATATATTTTTAGCACGACCTTTGATTTTTCAGCCAGGCTAAATCTTATTTCTGTCGATGGGTTAAACGGATTCGGGTAATTCTGACTGAGTGAGAACTGATCAGGAGTATTTATAATGACTTCAATAATATTTGAATAATTAACTGATCCGTCAAAATCAATTTGCTTCAACCGGTACGAGAATGTTCCGTTAGCAACATTCTCATCCGTGAATGAATATGATCGCGGTTCGGTATTTGTACCCGCACCTGCAACAAAACCTATCTTCTCCCAATCCGACATCTCCGAAAGGAGTTCTTCGGACTGACTTCCGACTTCTCCGAAGGAGTTCTTTCGGAACGATCTCTGGACATCAAATCCCCTATTGTTTGTTTCTGTTGCGGTTGTCCAATTCAGAATGACATTTCCCCCAATTACAGAGACATTGAAAGAGATTAATTCTACAGGGACATAATCCAGATCTGTAAGCAGAACATCATCTATTGCCCAGGTTGTGAAATTATAAGAATTACCGTTGAAGTAGAATGCCAGCTGCATACCATCAGTGCCTGTAAAATTTAAAGTTTCAACTTCAGGACCATAAGCACCATTAGGTGAAGTTTCATATATAGAAGTATATGTAACTCCTCCATCGGTTGTTATCGCTGCTCCTATAATGGAGCCGAGTTCCCAAATCTCAGCAACAGAATTTGTAAATGTTAGTTCAATATTGTGTCCTGTAGTTACGGTAATTGGATCAGACAGAAGATAGGAAGCTCCGGTAAAATCAGGGTACCAGGTAAATTGAAGTTCAGGTGCTGTTCCTCCTGCATAATTGGAATTAGATAGAATCCAATTCTCAATGCCAAATGGTCCGGCAGCCGTCCAGTTGTCCATATTATCGAACGGATCAAACAAGGGCACATTCGGCCCGGCAGTAGTTTTAAAACTCCACAAAGAACCGGTAGTTGTACCGCTCCCATCAGTTTCATCAACTCTCCAGTAATAATGCGAATAATAAGACATAGTTCCGGGATTAACAGTTGTAACAGGTAAACCGGAATAAATTGAGGTCATACCTGCGGGTGAAGTACCGAACAATACGTTTATCGATGAAGCACCTGCAGGATTTGTCCACGAGAGCTGTGCATTTATATTTATATTTGTTGCCTCATTAGCCGGATCGGGATCAGACGCAGGACCAGGACCCGGAACAACATAATTATTATTGATTGCAAATGGAGCAATCTGTTCAGAACCCCAGTCGACTATCAATGAAGTCTCACCCGTATTCGGATTCATAGTTCTTAACTGACCGGTAAACGTTGTATTATTAAATGCACTCAGGTAAATTGTATTTGTAGCGAGATCGATATCCATTCCCTGTCCATAATTACAGTCGAAACCCAACGGACCCAAAAGAGTGGTTATTCCTGTTTCAGGATCAAATGTATAGGCATTATCATCCGTCAAATCATAACCATAACCAACACCCGACGAATTTATTGCAATATCAATCATTATCCCACCGGGATTAGGAAATGAAGCTATTAAACTGGCGTTAAGGGTATTTACATTGAATGAATACAGATTATTCGTCACCATATAATTGCCTGCTGCCAAATAATACGTACCATTTACCGGGTCATAAGTAATACCATTTACAGTTTCAGATTCCAACCCGGTAATTGGACCGATATCCGTCACTGCGCCGGTAATGGGATCCATCTGCCACAAGGAGCTTGGCGGGCCCATACATACAATATAATAATTCCCGTCTCCGCCTCTTACTGCGCTAGAAGCGAAATCACCAAAAGGAGGAGCCCACGTATTCAAAGTTGTAAAAGGAGTACCATCAGGCAAAGGTATATTAAGTATATTAAGACTAATGCAACTCCAGCCGAAAGCCATATCACCTGACCCGACCGATTGAGTCTGATTATCAAAATGGTGAATAGTTGATCTTTGTTTACTAAGCGGCGCTCTGCTATTACTAAAATTACCCGATTGAGCTATTATAACTGTAGTAAAAATCATTAACAGGAGCGCAGTGCAGAGCACGCTGTATAATTTAGACATAAATGAAATCTCCATAAGGTTTTAAAATTCTATGAAATTAAGCATTGATTATATTAAGCAGGCATAATCCCCGCAAAAAATCCGGCAACAATATGCTGCCGGGTATTGACCAAAATTCTCTGAAAAATTATTTCAACAGAATCATCTTTCTCGTTTCGATAAATGAACCTACCTGGCTTCCGGTAGGCAAGGTTCTCAATTGATAGATATAAACTCCGCTTGTCAAAGAAACGGCATTCCAGGTTAGTTCATACGTGCCGGCTGGTTTTTCTTCGTTAACTAATGTTTCTATTTCTTTACCCAGGACATCAAAAACTTTTATTTGCACCTGAGATAGTTGAGGAATCGAATACCTTATTTTAGTAGAGGGATTGAACGGGTTAGGATAAGCATTATCCAGATTGAATCCCGTTATTTTATTTTCTTCTATTACACCCACAGGAGCGGCATCATCACTTATTACGGTCAGGGTAGCCTCATTGAAATTTACAGCATCGAAAGTTGATCCTGCAATGATATATTCACTCTGTGAGATATTCTGAAGGTCATAAGCCCGATCTGATCCGCCGATTTTTCCCATGGTTTTTGTCCATATAGTATCGCCGTTTTCATCAGCAGATATTATGTAATAATTCATTTCACCGGAGATCTGAGAATCTGTGTTCGCCAGTATCATGTATCCGCCTCCGGGTTTAAGGATTATTCTTCTGCCTTCATCATAACCCGTTCCGCCGTAAGTCTTCTGCCATTCCATATTACCCAGTGAATCAGTTTTCACGACGTACGCATCCAGCTCACCGGCACCCATAGAACTTGTGCTTCCACAGAATATAAAACCGTTATCAGGAGTCTGCATCGGTGCATTTGCTTCATCATAATTTGCTCCGCCATATGTTTTTGTCCATACTGTATCACCGTTAGCATCGACCTTAAGCAGCCACGCATCGCTCCAGTTGTACAACCCCGACACAATAAATCCGCCATCATCTGAAGGACTTATTCCATATCCCGGATCGTTGCTGGCTGTTCCGTAGGTCTTAAACCACAGAGAGTCACCGTAGGCATCAATTTTGAACAAAAATAAATCCTCTTCACCAACACTGAATGACTTTGTTCCGCCGGTAATTACAAAACCGCCGTCGCCCGCGGGAGCTATAGAAAGACCTACATCCTTCTGCGGGCCGCCGAAGTTCTTTTCGAAAATGGTATTGCCGTTCTTATCAACTTTTACGACATAAATGTTTTCAAAGTCATTGGGAGTATCTGTTAAACCTACAGCGATATATCCGCTGTCAGATGTAATGCATAAATCTGCAAATACATCAATCCCGTCGCTGCCATACATTCTGGTCCAAAGAGTATCTCCATTTTCATCCGTTCTTATTAAATAAGCATTTCCAAATCTCCCCAGACCAAATGACTGAGTATAACCGGCTGCAATAAAACCGCCGTCTTCTGTCTGCTGCACTGCATTTGATTCATCATACGAATCTCCGCCGTAAGTATGATTCCATACAACAGTCTGCGGAAAAACTATGCCTATAAATGTGAGTGTTAAAGTAAATATGTGCAAAAGTAATTTCATTTTTCCTCCTAAATGTTTGAAATTTGGTTGATAAAACCATAATTCACTAATGATTTTACTATTCTTATGTTGTCTCCCCCTTATGAAGGGATACATAAAATTAAAAATAAAATTTTTAATTTGCAAGAGGGAAAGAATGAAATCTTATCTAATATTATGACTCGATAGAAATGTCAGTAATTCGACTGTCAAATAAGTAATTAGTAAAAAGTAAGAACTTTATCTCCAAATTCAGCAGAAAATGGAAAGAAAAAATAACCACATAGAGAGCCTGATTTATTGCTGCCCATATGGGATAAGTTCTTACTGATAATAGACCTCATCCTGTAGTCCTTCCCCTGCAATGGGAAGGACTTGTCTGTAATCGTGACTATTTATTTGAAGTGTTAACTTGACAATACATTAGTAAGAGTAATCCTTTTTTTGTTCTGGGATAAAAATTTTTTTGATCTTTCGAATAGGTTTAAGTAATTTTGTAGAGCTTTTGATATTAATCCGGATAAATATTACGCTACAATATTAAAAAGGTCTTTTAGGGTACATTTAAAAATCTAATCATGTCACAATAACACAATATTCCGAACTAATCTATTTTACTTAATTGAATAAAAACCAATTTGTCTAATCTTGATTGGTTCAAACTAAACTACAAAGGTAAAATATGAGTAAATTTTATCAGTGCTTTCTTATTTTCGTCTTATTAATAAATCCGATCTATTCTCAATGGAATCAGACTGGCGGACCGGGTGCGAGCCCTGTGAATGTTTTATACAAATATCAGTCCATATTGTTCGCAGGAACTCAAAGTGATGGTGTTTATAAATCTACCGATAATGGTGATACCTGGATACCGGCACGGACAGGGATTGAAAGTACGTCTGTAAATGCCATTGCTTCAAATTCGGATTATTTATTTGTAAGTGTAACTTCAACTGCATCTCCGATACAAGGAGTATACCGATCATCCGATCTCGGAGTAAACTGGACAGAAATAAATAACGGATTGAGCAGTACATTCGTTTCCGCCCTTCTTGCTGTTGATTCAAATGTATACGCCGGTACTATAGGTTCTGGTGTTTGGAAATCCACTAATAACGGCGACAGCTGGTCTGCAGCCAATGCCGGAATGGAATTTGAATTAATAAGTTCAATTG
>DATICR010000303.1:0-2303 GCA_035456745.1 Ignavibacteriaceae bacterium | reverse complement strand
AGGACACCAAATATGACAGGTATCCTATGATCGAGAGCAACACGTGAGATTCCGTTTGTTACACCCATAGAGACATACTCAAAATGTGGTGTTGAACCTCTTATAACAGCACCAAGACAGATTATGGCAGAATATTTTTTTGAAGAGGCAAGATGAGAGGCAGTAATCGGAATTTCGAATGCTCCGGGAACCTTTACAACATCAATTTTATTCTCATCGTACCCCTGGTCAATAAAACAGTTTTTTGCACCCTCCAGAAGCCGTTCAGTTATAAACTCATTAAACCGGCTTACAACAATTGCAAAATTAAAATTCCTTTCAGCGGGATTTCCTTCAATAATATTCATTTTTTATGCCGTGTTTCTGAGTAATCTCTGTCTCATTGCTTCCACGGCCGATGGAGAAACAAAAAATTTCCCCAAATTGTGTTCATCTTCTCTTTTCCCTCCATGATAATCCGAACCACCTGATTCAAGAAGAAAATATTCATTCACAATCCCTCGATAAAATTTTACAAGCTGAGGATTGTGGGAAGGGTGCACTACTTCAATACCATCAACACCCGACTCAATTAATTCTTTTAGAATATGTTCGGGCATTATTCCCGGGTGGGCAATAAATGAGAGTCCCCCCGAATCAGAAATTATCTTGAAGGCACTTCTTGGAGAAACATGGACCTTTTTTTCGTATGCTATACAGCCATTTCCGATATATTTATTAAAAGCTTCATAGTAGGAATTTATAAATCCCCCCTCAACCATTGCCTGAGCAATATGCGGCCGTCCCACTGCGGAATCCTTTGCAATCTTTAAGACATCATCGAGTTTAAGGGAAATACCAATTATGTTAAGTTTTTTAACAATTCTGTCCGCCCGTTTTAATCTTTCCGCCCTGAAAAATTCCAGGTAGCGTTCCAGTTCAAAATTACCGGGTTCTACAAAATAACCAAGGATGTGAATTTCCCTGTCCATTATATCAGAACTTATTTCAACTCCGGGGATAATTTCAACCCCAACTTCTTTACCGTATTCCGTAGCTTCTTCTATCGCAGCAAGATTATCGTGGTCTGTAATACTTAAAACATCTATACCCTTATTTTTAGCTTTATCAATTAGTTCTTTAGGTGTATTAAACCCGTCAGAATAATTTGTATGTGAATGTAAATCAACTTTAGCGCGCATTAATTAAATCAACTGAACAATTCTTTAAATTTTTCATAGTCCAATATACGAAGTTTTGAGCCATCCAGTTCGACCAGTCCTTTTTTTGCAAAAGAATGGAGTGTTCTTGAGATTGTTTCTCTTGATGTTCCTGCCATGTTTGCAAGGTCATGCTGGTAGGGAAGTTTTTCAATTTCAACAGTACCCTGTTTTATTGTTCCTACATCATCTGCAATCTGAAGAATAACAGTAGCAACTTTTCCTTCGGCATCTTTTAATGACAATGATTTAATTTTCATATCTGCAGAACGAAGCCTGTTTGTCAATTCCTGAAGCAGAGCAATTGAAATTTCGGGATGGCTGTGAAGCATCTCCAGAAATTCACTCCTTTGAACGATGAATAATTCAGAATCTTCCATTGCCGTAACATTTGCTGAACGGCTCATTCCGTCGAGAATGGCCATCTCACCAAAGAAATCAGATTCATTAAGTATTGTAAGAATTACTTCCTTTCCGTCATCACTAACCCGTGAAACTTTAACCTTACCTTTAATAATCACAAATAATGCAGAACCCGTTTCATTTTCGAATAAAATAACTGAATCTTTGGTAAAAGATTTCCTAATACCTAACCGGGAAATTTGTTCAAGCGTACTTTCCTCAAGTTCGGAAAAAATGGGTACATATTTTAAGAAATCAATTTTTTCTTGCATTTTTATGCCTCTTTCGGTAAAAGTTATATAGAGATTAAATATAATTTCGGGTTTGTTGAAAGTCAATTTTTGTTAAACTTTTATAAAATAGGTAAAAAGGGTACATGGATATGTTACCTGCGTCTCTTTTCACAAATTATTACCTGGAATATTTACTTTAATATTCATTGCTTTTTTTGACCTATGTCTCTATTTTAGACGACTTATTTATAAATTTTTTTAGACTGGAGAGAAATACATTATGCCAATGATGGCGAGAATGCGGAGTTTGGCCCCTGTTTTTATTATTTCCGTAGGTGCTATTTTTGTTTTGTTTATGGTGATTTCCGATTCTAATGTGCTTGAGGCTCTCGGTGGAAGAGCCAACTATGTGGGAAAGGTCGACGGGGAAGAAATATCCTACCAGGATTTTAATAATGTCCTTGAGAGA
>DATICR010000302.1:0-17931 GCA_035456745.1 Ignavibacteriaceae bacterium | reverse complement strand
AGTAAATTTCATCCGGCAGTCTGCTTAAATCAGGGAGAATATCTGTCAATGAAAGTTCCTCGTTAGTATCATCGTCATTCCCGACTAATATTTCATCCGAAAAAGGAACAGTTTTTTTCTTACGGTATGAATCAATGATTTTGTTTTTAGCAACTTTTATCAACCATGCTGAAATCCTTTCAATAAATTCGATCTCTTCGAAACCGCTCACGAGAGTATAAAGAACATCCTGAAAGATATCCTCAGCATCTTCTTTAGTAGCGACATATTTTCTTATGTAACTGAGAAGTTTGTTTTTCTGCTGTCTGACAGTTTCTTCTACAGCCGATTCTTTGGTCATCATCTTTCTTTATTTAATATATAAGACGAAAACGGAGCGGAAATATTTTATATAGTCAAAATATAATGGATTCATAGTTGCCACTAAGTCGTGAAGACAAAAAGTGACATATGAAGTAGGAAGTCTACAATCGGCAAATCATTCAATGAGCGTATTTACTTTTTTATTAAGAAAAGATATTTTGTTGCGCGAAGACTCTAAAACAAGATAAAAGATAAAGTGAAAAGATTAAAGGTCTAAAGAGGCAACGGCGCAAACGCAATAATACAAGCACACTCGATTTTAACAGATTTTTTCCTAAATTGTAAGAAAATCACTTCAAGTTATTAACTTTAAGAATATAATTATTTCTGATAATCAAAAAATGGTGGAATCTTGAAAATTCAATTTATTGGAGCTGCGCAAACAGTTACCGGTTCTCAGCATCTTTTACTTGTGAATGGTAAAAAAATACTTCTTGACTGCGGTTTATACCAGGGTAAAAGAAAAGAAGCGTTTGAGATAAATAAGAATTTTTTATTTAATCCTGCAGAAATTGATGTAATGCTGCTCTCACATGCTCACATTGATCATACCGGGAATATTCCTCATCTGGTGCGGAGCGGATTCCAGGGGCATATTTATACAACTTCTGCTACCGTAGATCTCTGCCAGATTATGTTAAGGGATTCTGCTTACCTGCAGGAAAAAGATGTGAAGTATATAAATAAAAAACGCAGCCAGCAGAATAAAAATTTATTTGAACCTCTTTATACAATTGAAGATGTTGAAACTGCTATGACAAATTTTATTGGAGTTCAATATGATAAAACAATTGAAGTAGCTCCCGGCGTGAAAGCAACGTGGAAGGATGCAGGACATATACTCGGTTCAGCAGGAATATTAATTGAAATAAGAGAAAATGGAAAATATACAAGATTTGGCTTTTCAGGAGACATAGGAAGACCGGATATGCCGGTGATAAGTGATCCGAATGCGCTTACTGATCTTGATGTGCTTATAATGGAAAGCACTTATGGCAACCGTCTTCACCCTATTACGAACGAAGTAGAAGAAGAAGTTGCTTCTATTATTAATGAAGTACTTGATCGTAACGGGAAAATTATAATTCCCGCATTTGCTGTAGGAAGAACCCAGCTGTTTGTTTACATCCTTCACAAACTTTTCAATCAGAACAGGATCCCGGCAATTCCGATTTTTGTGGATAGTCCTCTTGCAGTTAATTCAACAGAAGTTTTCCGTACCCACCCGGAATGTTTTGACAGGGAGACTTACAGGGTATTTATAGAGAATCATGAAGATCCTTTTGGATTCAGCAGGCTTACCTACATCAGGGATGCAGAGGAATCAAAAAAGCTGAATGATTTCAAAGGCTCCTGTATTATTATTTCCGCATCAGGAATGGCTGAAGGCGGAAGGATACTGCATCATCTAAAGAATAATATTGAAAATCCGAATAACCTGATTTTATTTGTTGGATATGCTGCCCAGGAAACACTTGCAAGAAAAATTATGGATGGTGAACAGGAAGTAAATATACTTGGTGATGTTTATAAAGTCAGAGCAAAAATAAAACAAATGGATTATTTCAGTGCCCACGCAGATCAGAAAGGATTGCTTGATTATCTGACGTACTCGCCGAATAATAAGCTTAAACATATTTTCCTGGTTCATGGTGAGGAAGAACAGGCTTTACCGTTGAAAGAAAAAATCCTGAGTAAAGGGTATAAATCGGTCAACTATCCTGCAAAAGGAGAAATATTTGAGATTTAGAGGGTAATCGAAAGGTTATTCATTTTCTGATTACAATTAAAATTATTCCTTTTGTTTTTTATTCGAATCATCCATGCCGGATCTAACTGAACTTTGTCTGCCTGCCTTTTTTAATGCATTTGATAAAATAAATTCTATTTGTGCATTTATACTTCTTAAATCATCTGCCGCCCATTTTTCAAGGGCGGCATAAAGATTTGCATCTATACGTAATAAAAACTTTTTCTTTTCAGTCATACTAAAAACTTTAATTCATTACCCTGCTCGTTTTGATCTTCTGCGCATTTGGGTAAGGTGCCATGCTAATATTATAACCCAGGGATTTTCTTCCAGTATTTCCGAACTCTCCACTATATTTATTTCTGTCATTGCCGTGACTGATTTTAATGAGATCCTATCTTTTAGACTGGCAATGCACTTACCCATCATGTTATATATTCCACTGGTACTTCTGAATGTACCTAATTTTATTTTAAGTCTTTTTCCCTTCGGTAAATGGACAAAACCTTCCCCGCTGAATATTTTTCTTCTATAAAAAGCAAAAGGATTTTCTTTTCCCGTTTCTTTTATTGCTATTTCTGATGTCCAGAACTTTTGCGGATATATCTCCCAAGCCTTATTAAAAATTTTAATCTGCACCTTTGTACCAAACAAGCCGTGTTTATCAATGGTTCCTAAAATCTGTTCATTATATTTTATCTCAAAATGATTTTTCCATATAGATGGCTGAACTATATTGAACGTATGCCCGGCAAGCTGGGAAAGATTTTTTATTTCAGGATTTTCGTTCATCATTGATAAAGTGTCCCGGTATTAATAACAGGCTGGGCCTCTCTTTCGGATACGAGCGCAACCATTAAGTTATTAACCATAGTTGCCTTTTTATCTTCATCCAGGTGAACGATATTCTGCTGACTAAGAGCAGTCAGTGCACTTTCAACCATTCCGACTGCGCCTTCCACAATTTTTTGCCGTGCGGCAACAATTGCTTCAGCCTGTTGTCTGCGCAGCATTGCCTGGGCTATTTCCTGTGCATATGCCAAATGACTTATTCGTGCTTCAATAACTTCTACACCTGCTATAGTCAAACGCGACTGTACCTGTCTCTGCAGGTTTTCCGCAACCTCCTGAGGACTACCTCTCAATGAAGCCTTATCCTCATCACCGTCATAAGGATATTCAGAAGTGAGTGAACGTATCGCGGTTTCACTCTGGATTGCCACAAACTCCTCATAATTTTCGACATCAAAAACAGCGCGTGAAGTATCAGTTACTCTCCACACTATGACTGCTGCTATCTCGATGGGATTTCCACGTAAATCATTTACCTTAATTTTATCACTGTTAAAATTTCTTATCCTTAAAGAAACTTTTCTTTTTATTGTGAAAGGATTAACCCACCAGAAACCTGTTTCCCTCACCGTACCGCTATAATTACCGAAGAAGATAATCACCCGCGAATCATTAGGCTGTACAGTGATTAATCCGCTCAGGCCCAAAATAATTATCAAAGTCAACGGAAAGAAATACCATAGAAAAGAGGGATCCTCTGAGCGTACTCCATTTATAAACAAGAAGATATCAATAACAAGAAGTAACAGTATTAATAATAAAGAGATGAATCCATTTAATTTTGCTGATTTTTTTTCAGATACAGTTTGCATTTTTAAACCTTTAAAATATTGCTATCATAATGATATCATATTAATATCAGAATGTAAAGTAATAATGAAAAAAATAATTTTCTATTTGAGGATTCACTACGGGTCCAATTATCTTCATATTATAGTTTAAATACGCTCTAAGTACGCTATAACTACGCTTTAAATATGCTCTGAATACCCCTTACTCCCCTAACAAATACCATTTGATAACTTCAAAGAAATTTAAGACCTTTATTCCAATATTTATAAAACATTTTGGAGAGCATATATGAAAAAATTATTTATTGTTCTTCCTGTTATCATCCTTGTTCTGATTTTAACCGCCGAAAAAATTATCGATGATAAAATGAAAAACATTTTACAGCAAATACAGATGAATGAGGGTGATGCCAATAATATGATTTGGTCCAATTGTGCCAATTCAAATTTTTTTGCTCCAAGTCCCAAGACTTTAAAAGCGATAGCAAAGGGTGAGCGAGCATCTATTGTTGAATCAGTAGCAAAATATGTGAAAGAATACACTTCCACTCCCGAATTTTTAAATAAATACAAAGAGCTGAGGGAAAACAAAAAACCTGAGCCGCCTGAAAAACCCAAAACTATAGATCAGATGAAAGATGAGCAAAGAAAAACCTTTCAGGATGCAATAAAGAGTACCGAGGAGACAAAACTGAAAATGCCGGCAGATCAGCAAAGTATGTTTGATGATGCTATTAAGCAATACAAAGAACAACTAAAAGAAATTGATAATCCTGATAATCCCATGTTCAGCAAGGATATGGAAAACATGTATCAACAAATGTATGAGCAGCAGACTGCAGATTATAATAATAAGCTAGCTCAATGGGAGAAGGACTATCCCGAAAATAAACCAGGATTTTTAATTAAAAACTGGCTGAACAATTTTCTTAATGAAACGAAAGATGTTGATTTTTCAGCACAAACAGCTTTAGATCAATATAAAAAGGAAGTGTTTGTAAAACAGGAATACGAGAGAAAAAGTGCGGTCTGGAAATTATGTTACAGGGTAGGGAAAGAAGCGACTGATGCAGGACGGAATTTTGCACAGAAATGGTTAATTGAGTTATAAGTCAGAAATCGGAAGTCAAAAATCAGAGGTCTGAGTAGTCAGCTAAAGAGAATTCACGGCAAGACTATTTAAACAGACCATACTTCTTTAAATGTCTGTAAGCAAGATATCCCACAGCAGCAGTCTGTGCCATGCCCAATACATATCTTACAGGATTTAATTTTGAATTTTCAAGGAATTGCTGACGGAGGGGAGATATTAATTCAGATGATGAACCTCTGGAATTCATATATTCCGATCCGGAATTATTAATGCTAAGACTTGTCCACATCCAGATCGTATTAGATTCTCCGGCGGCGGGCAGAGTTAACTTCAAATAATTAAGATCCCGGTAAAATTCAAATTCATCAAACTGAATTTGAAGCTTTTGCAAGTTATCCTGTGTGAATTCTTTGACTGAATCTTTTTTAATTTCCTGCGGAAATATGCATAAAGGGAACAAAATGAAAACAACAAATATTTGAAAATAGATTTTCATAATATATTTATCATTCATTTACTTCCTGCTTAAAATCTTTATTAAAATATTTGTTGATATATAATTTTCTTCCGGCAGCAGCGAACACAATAGCCAGAGCAGCGAGTGTAATAAAAATAGTAGTAAATCCAATAATGACAATTTCCACAGCGATTTTAATTTCTGCAAGTGCCATAGCCGAAAAGAAAAGAAGTAATGAAAATCTTACAAACCTAGCAATCAATGAGTAATCAGGTATATTTTCTTTTGCAAGAGCAACATAAACTGAATTTGAAACTCTTCCAGCAATTATCCAACCGAAGCCAAATATAATCAAGGCAACAATTAATTTGGGTATAAACAAAACCCCGTTTTGAATAAGACTTGACAGTACGGTGAGTTTCATTGCATCCAGGGCAGTGTAGAGAAAAATAAGAAAGATGACGATAAAAAAGATATTTCCAATCAATCCGAAGAGTGCGTATCTAATATCAGCTTTAGACAATGTCTGCCGCCATCGTACTCTTGTGAAAAGGCGTTCAAGTCTGATTGCTACCAATAACTGTATAATAATTCTTTTAACCAGCCAGCCTGCAAACCATCCGATTGCGAGAAGGACTATTCCGCCAAGGAGGTTTGGCAGATAACTTATAATTTCTTTTCCAAAATCAAAAAAGGGGCCTTGAATAGAATTAACCATTTTCAACTCCGTTTTTTTTTGGTGATTTTAATAAAAGTTTCCAGAAAGATTCTCTTTCCTCATATTCCTTCACCCACAGAACAGGACAGATAGATTGTTCAGTTATTTCCTGTGCAAGAGAACGTCCGAAAAGCAGTTCCAGAAAATCTCCTGTTTTACCTCCCATAATTATCATATCAGCTTTCCGGGATTCATTAACTATCCCTGTCAATATATCGAAATCACGAAGTATAATTAACTCTGCATTTATATTATTTTCTTTAATTAACTCTGCTGCTTTTAGTTCTCGTCTTTCTCTTTCCTTTTTTGTAATATCCGGTTCATAAACAAGGAGCAATTTTACTTTACTGCCAAAATAATCGACAAATGCGGGTGCAACTTCAGTCGCCAGGATTGCATGAATATCAATATTAAAAGGGATCAGGATCGTATTTATTTTTTCCTTTTTAAAAGTGCCGTGAAGCACTGCAACCTCACCAGGAAATTTCTGAATCACACTATCAATAATTGAAGACAGAAATCTTTCAAAAAAAGTTGGATTTTTTTCTCTTCCTACAATGATAAAATTGCAGCTCTCTTCTTCTGCTGTCTGAACAATTCCCTCGGAGATTCTGTGTGAAACAGCAACAATGGGCCGGGCATTGATTCCGGATTCACCAATAACATTTTCTGCAATTTCAAATAATGGTCTTGCTCTTGCCGTATCGCTTGCTTCAACAGCAAGGGGGCTACCTTCACGAATCTCATTTACATGCAAAAAAAGAATTTTGGCATCATTCTTTAAAGCTATCGCTTTTGCGAGGTGAGTTAAGCTTGTTACAGAATCCCTGTTTGCCAGCGGAACAAGAATCTTATATTCCCTTCTTTCTAACCTCTCAAGAGATTTTACTTTTCTTATATGTTCTATTTCTCTTTTTGAAGCATAAGTTTTATAAATGAATAATCCGATGGTTACCCAAACAGCTGTAACAATCCATGCGGTTGGACTATAATTAAACATATAAACTGCAAGAAATAAAAGCATCAATATTCCTGCGATTGAAAGATACGGGAAAAGAGGAGTAATGAATCCTCTGTCGAGATCAGGACGTTTTTTCCTCAGTTTTATGAGGGTTATGTTAACCTGAAGAAATAAAAGAAGAAACATTATATCAGCCGCACTTGCCACGTCTTCTATCGGAAGGGATACTGCCATAATAACAACAATAAAAAGAGAAAAAAGTATTGAGAGATAGGGAGTGAAATTTTTCTTATGTACCTTGCTGAAAAAAGTAGGAAAATTTCTATCTCTTCCCAATGCAAAAGCAACTCTTGAAGAAGAGTATATAGTTGCATTAAGAGCCGACATTGTGGAAATAATTCCACCGATAAGAAGCATAATTCCACCGCCCACAAAAAACGATTTGGCAACTTCAACAAGAGCTGTTTCTTTATTGGATGCAAGATAATCCCACGGAGTCATTCCCTCCGGTTTTACAGCGCCAAGCGCAGTGAATGCAATTAAAAGATAAATTGGTACAACAATAACAAGCGAAAGAAATACTGCCCGTGGAATATTTTTTTTAGGATTTTTAATTTCTTCAGAACATTGAGATATAACCTCAAATCCCTGGAAAGCAATAAATGTTAAGCCCATAGCCTTAAAGACGCCGCCCCATCCATTTGGCAGAAACGGTGTAAATGCTTCCTGCCAATCGGGACGATACAGAATCAAATTCAATCCGAATCCTATAAAGACAATCAGAATGGCAATTTTTGCCATTGTGACAATATTCCCGATTTTTCCTGTTTCGGACGCTCCCCTGAAATTCACATAGGCGAAAAGCAATGCAATTACAGCAGCAAGAATTTTTTGAGGAGATAAAAATCCCCAATGAGGCATTGATATACTAAACTCGTGAAGCACAAGTTCAAAATATGCTCCGAAGCCAAGAGCATAGAGACTGCAAGCAACTGCGTGGGCAAACCAGCTCATCCATCCTGATATAAATCCATTCCATTTCGGCAATCCCTCCTTAACCCACAAATAACCACCGCCCGCATCATGAAAACAGGAGCCGAGTTCGGCATAAGAAAAAGCAGTAAGAAGTGCAACAACTCCATTTAAACTAAAAGTCAAGATTAAACCGGGACCGGCGACTCCAGCAGCAATTCCGGTCAGCACGAAAATTCCTGCACCAATCATAGCCCCGACACCAATAAGAGTTGCATCCATTAATCGCATTTCCCTGCTAAGGTGTACTTCAGTTTCAAATTTTTTCATTTGCAGGTTTCCCGGCTCATATATGGAATGATTTTAAAGACACTAAAATTTTGACTTAAAGATAATGAAGATTTAATTAGTTGAAAAGTAGATTACAGGAAAACTTGTTCAAAACACTAATTGAAAAATTATCATTAAAGAAATTTAATATGATTATGATAAATCACTTTAAAGAATCATAATCAAGCAAGTTCAATTATGTAATCATTTATTCTGACCACAAAATCATTGATTAGATTGGAAATGGACCTATTAGATTTAAGGAAACAGCTTAGGAAAAATTGACTTAATTCCCGGTATTAGGCTAATTTAATTAATCATTAAACTTTAGCCTTATCTCCGGGCAGGGATAAGGCTTTTTGTTTTTACCAGTCATCATTTTTTCAACAATTTAAAAGCGTGAGTCCAGATATTAAATTTAAATCCATAATGAACCCACAACATAGTAAGCGCTTCCAGCCAATAAGCTTCTGAAATATCTCCCAAATCAATAATACTTTTCCAGCCCCATCCGTCAGCGAATTTGGTAATCTGATTTTTTGCGTTCTTATCATTACCACAAATAAAAAGATCAGGATCTCCATCATCCCTGAGAGGATTTATCATAATATATGCATTAACAATATTAAAAGCTTTCACAACTTTCGAATCAGGGAGCCATTTCTGAATTTTTTCCCCGCCTGAATTTCCCGGGGAGGCATCGATTCCCGGAGGAGTTCCAGGCAAAAGCGGATTTGTAACATCCATTACGACTTTGTCCGAAAAATTTGATACACCTGCAAGTTTAATAGCATTTTCAGTCCCGATCCATCGTGTGCACAAAACAATTAATTCACCAAATTTTGCAGCATCTTCATCACTCCCGACAGATGCTTTATCTCCAACCTGTTTTAACCATTCATTTAGTTTTGATGGTTCTCTTGTTCCGATTTTTACTTCGTGCCCGAGACGGGTCAGTCCGATACCCAATTGCTGGCCAACCACGCCTGAACCAATAATACCAACATTCATTTATTACCTCTCTTAAATTATTAAATTGAATACAGGAAATAAAAACGGGTACAAGAAATTGAAATTATAGAAAATTCCCGATTAACTTTTAGTAATATAATGGATTATTAGATTATTAATTTATATCATTGTTCATAGTTTTCGACAGTATCGGAACCTCTCAATCCAGCCTTATCAGGATTCTTTCCGAATTCTGCCAATGCCCTCTTCTGTCTAAGCAGATCCCAGTAACGATCAAGTTCAATCTGAAGATTCTCAACTTTTTTTCTTTCATCAGTTGACAATCCATTTTTTGAATAAAACTTATGTTCTTCTTCAAGCAATTCTTTAATTTTATCAAGAATCTCTCTCTCAGTCATATACAACTCCTTTCAAATATAAACTTATAAATTTATATCAATGAACGATGTGAGGCATCATAAAAATCAGGGATAATTTCTGACTGCAAATTTAGAAAGTAATTAGAAAAAAAAGCAATGACTATTTACGATTTGTGATTGAAGAATATTACAATTGACATTGAAGGCTTGTTAGAAATAATGTCAGTTTTTTTTCTACGAAAATAGTAATCAATTTATGTCCCCAAATAAGAAAGATAGTAACTAGACAAGATGAAAAATAACCCGTCCAGGGGTGGGTAAAAAGTAAAAAGAATAAAAATATTTCAGATAATTATTAGGGAGTTTTTATGCCTAAAAGAATTATACGTTTATTCATTTTAATTATAACTTTTTTAGTTGTTTCTATTAATGGACAGACTTTCTGGTCCCCAACCGGGAATCTTTCTCCTTCCGGGGATGACTGGGTTCCGGCGATTGCATGTAATACAACAGGGACACTTTTAGCCCAAAGTCATGGTGCTGGAATATATAGATCTACAAATGACGGCGATGAATGGAATCTGGTATTACCCACGAACCAGGTAATTTCAGATATAACAATTTCTCCTGATGGCAAAATATTTGCCTTATGTAATAATACTAACGGCATTTATATAAGACTTTCTACAGATGATGGTTTAACCTGGAACCAGGTATATTCAGCTCAACACACAAATAATTATTTCAGCGGAAGCGGTATGGTATTTATGGATAGCGATACCGCAGTTGCTGTAATATCATTTACATTAGGACCAACAATTGGAGATATAGGTGTTGAAATTGTCAGATCAACTAATGGAGGATTAAGCTGGCAGCTACTCGGGATTTCAGATGGCTGGGGAGGGGCCGAAGATCTCATAAAATTAAACGACGGCAGAATTTTAGTTACGACAACATTAAGCGGAATTTCATATTCAGGTGATAATGGAGGTACCTGGCATTTGTTATCATCATTTCCCATTTATTCCACGACCAAAATAAAGACAAATTCCTTTGGAGATATTTTTGTCGGAAGAAGTACCGCCGCCAATTCCGATGAATTGGTTTTTCGCTCGACAGATAATGGAAGCAGCTGGCAGCCAACTGGTATTTTAGGCGGAGTCTCAGGGGGAGATGTCCAGGCAATTTATATTGATTCTGACGACAGGATATACGTATCATTTAATCAGGGAGCCTCAGCACTATTACTTTATCGATCAACAAATAACGGTGAAAGCTGGCAGGAGCTGACTTCCGGGCTGCCGCCATCCGAACTTGTGTATTCTCTTACCGGAAATATGCAGGATATTATTTTTGCAGGAACAGGAAGCAGCGGTGTTTATAAGGGTTCGGAACCCGTACCTGTTGAACTTACTAACTTTACCGCCGAGTTTGCCAAGGACAAAGTTATTTTAAACTGGCAGACGGCGACGGAAAAAAACAACAGAGGATTTGAAATAGAAAGGAAAGTCTTTAACAATTGGCAGAACGTAGGATTTGTAAAAGGACATGGGACGACAACAGAAACTAATGATTATTCCTTTACTGATAAAAATCTTAATTCCGGAATTTATACTTACAGGCTTATCCAGATTGATTTTGATGGAGCGAGAATTGAATCAAAAGAAGTCAATGTTGAGGTCAATTTTAATTCCGGAAATTTTTCATTAAAACAGAACTATCCAAACCCGTTTAATCCGTCAACCAGTATTGAATATTCGATTCCAACATCTGGTTTTGTTACCATCAGAATTTTCAATGAATTAGGTGAGGAGGTCAGAAAAGCTGTTAATGAATATAAGCAGGCAGGTAACTATAAAATAAATTTTAATTCGGTAGATTTAGTGTCAGGTGTTTATTATTACCGGATAGATTCAGGTAGTTATAGCGCAACAAGGAAAATGATTTTGATGAAATGATCGGCATTAGAGAAACTAAGGAATAGTAAACCGTTTATATCCCTGACAATCCTGGGTCCATAGATATTTTGAAAAAGGCCTGGAACTTCTCATCTTAAGTCTGATATTAGCAATAAAATCATCAAAATCAGAAGATAAATCTCTTTTCAGCCTTTAATTATCATAATTATTTGTTTACTAATCTGTTTTTGTTTAACTATAAATATGTATAATTATTATTAATGGCAGTTATTTTAATAAGGACCTTTAATTAAAAATCAATTTGAAAATTACAAAGCAAATAACTAATCGTGAAAATAAATCTTTGGATCAATACTTCCTGGAAATAGGGAAATATAAACTGCTTAGTCCGATGGAGGAAGTAGATCTGGCAATAAAAATCAGGGATGGGGATTTAAGAGCACAGGATAAACTAGTTAACTCAAATTTACGATTTGTTATATCTGTTGCTAAAATGTACCAGAACCAGGGCCTCTCACTTAGCGACTTAATTAATGAAGGAAATTTGGGATTAATTAAGGCTGCCAAACGATTTGATGAGACAAAAGGTTTTAAATTTATTTCCTATGCGGTCTGGTGGATAAGGCAGGGAATCATTTCTGCTATTGCTGATCAGTCAAGAATTGTAAGGCTGCCTCTTAATCAGGTTGGGAATTTAGCAAAACTTGGGAAGGCTAACCGGGAATTTGAACAGGAATTTGAACGGATTCCGACAATTGACGAGCTGTCAAAAATACTTGAAAAAACTACTGACGAGGTTTTATATATTCTTCAGATATATAATCGTCAGGTGTCTGTAGACGCACCCCTGAAAAAAAATGACGAAAATAAAATGACACTTATAGATGTTCTTCAGGATGAGACACAGTCAATGCCCGATAAGGACTTAATGAATGACTCGCTGAAGAACGAAATTGAAAATGCTTTGTTTACACTTGATAAAAGAGAAGAAGAAGTAATCAGACTTTCATTCGGGATTGGAAGTAATCACAAGGCCACCCTTGAAGAAATAGGATCAAAGTTTAACCTTACGAGGGAACGCATAAGACAGATTAAAGAAAAAGCACTAAGAAAATTAAGAAACTCAAAAAGAAGCGGTAAACTTAAAGATTATCTCGGTTAACCTGATTTAACTGAGTTTCAATAACCGCAGCACATCCTTTCCGCAATTTTCCCGGATTCTGAAGTATTAAATTGTATACTGAATTTGTGCTAACAGTTGCATATATTGCACCTGTTAGTTTTGAAGAAAGTCCGATATAAATTATGAAAACCGGTAATTATTCAAAGGAAATAAATATCCCTGAGCTTGAGGAATTTGAAAAAACATATCCTCAGTTTACAGGATTGGCAAAGAATGAAGGCAGATTTCTTTTTGAAATAGTTATGAAACCTGAAACATTTATTCAGGCAATGGTTTTAACAGAATATGGAATGCCCGCAGTAACAAGTGTAGCAGAGCTTTGTTTTAATGAAGCAAAAAAGAAACGTGGTTTTAAGTTTACCAGCAGAATGAAACAATTCATAGGGGCTATGATTGCATCCCTAATGATTGCAAACGGGTATAAAAAAACAGGGAGAAAAAAATCTATAATTCACCGTGCATACACCCGGGGTGAATTTTACATTAAGGATAATACAAACAATAAAAACAGGATAAAATAATTATAGAGTTTTCTTTTATGCATCTGGTATGGGGTTCCTCTTTCTGAATCAAAGGGATTAATCCTTTTTTCATCCATAAGGTTCATTTAAAGCTGTAATACATTTGATATCTTCACATTGTATTAGTCCGTACAAAATATGTTATAATCTTGATGATTAGAATTAATTAAAAAAAAACGGAAAAGCAGGTTAAGGATGAACGGCAGGCTTGAAATAGGGATAATTGATCTGGTATCTAAAAAACCAAACAGGAAATTATTTGCACGAATAATGAATGCAAATTTTGCAAGCATAATGCCGCAGGTAATTGGGGTATGGGGCGAGGAGGAAGGACACAATGTTAAATACATTTGTTATACAGGTAAAGAGAATTTAATGGAGGAGCTTCCCCGTAATACCGATCTGATTTTTATCGGAGCTTTCACTGAAGGTGCCCAGACAGCTTATGCACTAAGTAACCTCCTGCGTTCACGTGGTGCCGTAACAGTTCTGGGTGGTCCGCATGCACGATGCTATCCTGAAGATGCTGTAAATTATTTTGATTATGTTGTTGGTTTTACCGACAAAAATATCATTAAGGAAATTTTTTATGATTGTACTCCTCATCGTCCCAAAGGATTGTCTCTTACGGCTAAAACACAACCTCAGTTTCTTCCCGGCGTTAAAGAGCGATGGAAATTTATTGAGCCTACATTAAAGAAAGCACCCTTAATAAAACTGGTTCCAATGCTTGGCAGCCTTGGATGTCCTTATACCTGCAGCTTTTGCATTGATTCAACCGTAGAATATCAGCCGTTGAATTTTGACGTAATGAAAGAGGATTTGGAATTTTTACTTAAAAAATTCAAACGACCGCTGGTAGGCTGGCATGATCCTAATTTTGGAGTTCGGTTCAATGATTATATGGATGCAATAGAAGAAATCGTACCCGAAAACAGTATAGATTTTATTGCCGAAAGCAGTTTATCCCTGTTATCGGAATCTCATGTAAAACGACTTAGACGAAATGGATTTGGAGCTATCCTGCCGGGAATTGAATCATGGTATGACCTTGGTAATAAATCTAAAACCGGAAGCATGACCGGAATTGAAAAAGTAAAACATGTTGCAGAACAGATCAATATGATTTTACGGTATATCCCATATGTTCAAACCAATTTTGTGTTAGGACTTGATGCCGATAAAGGCGAAGAACCATTCGAACTTACAAAGAAATTTGTGGATATGACGCCAGGGGCATTCCCCGGCTACTCACTCCTGTCCGCATTCGGAAAGGCGGCGCCCCTGAATCTCGATTATCAGAATCTAAACCGTGTGCTTCCCTTTCCATTTCATTTCCTTGATAATAATCATGCAATGAATGTGAAGCCATTAAATTACAGCTGGATCGAATTTTATTCTCATATTATAGAGCTTGGGGAACATACATTTTCATGGCGTGCAATCATTAAAAGATTAACAGCGACCAAAGCATTCATACCGAAGTGGATGAATGTCGTACGGGCAATCTCGGAAGAAGGATTCGGTAGAGTTGCATATAACAAGGAAATTTTAAAAAATCTTAAGTCAGATACAGCATTTCGCGATTATTTTGAACAGAAAACAACTGAACTTCCTCAATTTTATATGAACATTATTCATAAAGAACTGGGTCCTTTGTGGGACTGGCTTCCTGTAGGGGCTGTGTTCCACGACCAGAATGCGTATTTAAAGACCAATGTAAAACGTATTGCGGTGTAAAAAAAATTTTATCATTAATTGGAGAGAAAATGAATATACTTCTGGTTTACCCAATGTATCCTGAAACCTTCTGGAGTTTTAAATACGCATTAAAGTTTGTTTCCAAGAAAGCAAGCTTTCCGCCTTTAGGATTACTAACTGTTGCATCGATGCTTCCCCCGGAATGGGATAAAAAATTAATTGATATGAACGCTGAAGATTTAAAAGATAGTGACATTCTTTGGGCTGATTATGTCTTTATAAGTGCTATGTCCATTCAAAGTGATTCTGCAAACCAGGTCATCCAGAGATGCAAAGATCTGAATACGAAAATAGTTGCCGGCGGACCATTATTCACAAGCAGTTCAGAATATTACAAAACAATTGACCATTTGATCCTCAATGAAGCCGAAATTACTCTTCCACAATTTTTGAAGGATCTGGACTCGGGCAAGACAAAACAAATATATAATACAGAAGAATGGGCAGATATTACAACAACACCACTACCTCTATGGGAAATTCTTCCGATTAATCATTATTCTTCCATGAGTCTACAGTATTCGCGAGGGTGTCCATACGATTGCGATTTCTGTGATATAACAGTTCTTTACGGAAGAAAACCGCGTACAAAAACTAAAGAACAGGTTATTTCTGAACTGGATGAATTATATTTTACCGGCTGGAAGGGCCCGGTCTTTTTTGTTGATGATAATTTCATTGGAAACAAAGGTAAATTAAAAAAGGAAATTCTTCCTGCAATTGTTAAATGGATGGAAAAAAGAAAACATCCGTTCTACCTGAATACCGAAGCATCTATTAATCTTGCAGATGATGAACAATTAATGCATTTAATGGTGAAGGCAGGTTTTGAAGCAGTTTTTATTGGAATCGAATCACCTAATGATGAAAGTCTGATTGAGTGTAATAAAAATCAAAATAGAAACCGTGACCTTATTTTGAGCATAAAGAAAATTCAGCGAGCCGGATTGGAAGTACAGGGAGGATTTATCGTCGGGTTTGATAATGATCCGCCTTCAATATTTGAAAAACTTACCGGCTTCATACAGGATAGCGGCATAGTAACTGCGATGGTTGGATTGTTAAATGCCCCTAAAGGCACAAAGCTTGAGAAAAGACTGATAAAAGAAGGCAGGATGCTTCAGGATTTTAAGGGAAACAATACTGACTTTTCAATTAATTTTATTCCCAGGATGGATTCAAAGCTGCTGATAGACGGTTATAGGAAAATTCTTGATAAAATCTATTCGCCTAAGTTTTATTACGAACGTGTTATGCAGTTTATGAAGGAGTTCGAACCAAAGAAGGAAAAGGTATTCCATTTTAATCACAATTATGTTCTTGCTCTATTCAGATCAATAATTAAACTTGGGATTATCGGAAAAGAAAGAATTTATTACTGGAAATTATTTTTCTGGTCCCTCTTCGTCAAACCGCAGTTGTTTTCCCTGGCAATTCTGTTTACAATATATGGGTTCCATTTCAGAAAAATATCTGAAGGCTAATATTAATTGTTGTATTTTACATCGTCAAATTGTTCTTTGTCGTGGAAATGAATCTTAAAAGAAGGAGGTGAAAAAATGAGTAAAGGACAGAATGCTAAAAAAGTAGCCAAGAAGACTCCACTGAAAACTAAGAAAGAAAAAAAAGCTGCTAAGCTGGAAAAGAAAAATAGTAAAAATAATTCCATTACTCTTGACTCAAGGGTTAATTAGCTAAACTATTTTTGAATTATATTATAAAAGTTTGAATTTATTCAACAATGGATAGATTCTTTGCTATTTTAAGCCTTATCAAAACTTATTTCCCACTTTTATTTAAGGGATTTATCAAACAAATCCTTTCTCTGATATTCGGGTATCCGCAGCTGGGATTGATTCAGCAGACTTGGATTGAATTCTGAAGAATCAAAAAAAGCATCATAACTTTTCATTTAATCATATTTTGAATAAATTTTCATACCAAATAATAAAAAATCCGGGGGAGACATATTAAATATATCTCCTGGTACTTTAAACACATACTATCGGGAATTAAAGTTAATATCGTAAAATAAACATCCCTATGGATAATAAAGTAAGATATTCAAATTTAAATCCCGCTTATCAATTATAATTCAATCTGAATTATTCTGATAGATTTAGGAGAAATACATGAAACCTTTCCACCAATTTATTCATTTATGTTTTTTTACTATTGCAGTCATAATTATATCAACGTTTGACATTGAAGCTCAAATAACTGATTACTATTATTATGATGGCAACCCCTATCAACTTTTGCTTACAACTGATCAAATATTTATTGAATTGAATCAGAATGTTGATAAGAACACCTTCGATGCCGTACTGTCGCAATATCCTTCATTAAGTATAAATCAGAATTTTAATTTGAAAGAAAAGAAGGATTTTGTTATTGTAAGAAGCAGCATTAGCCGGACTGAGCTTAATAATTTGTTGCACAGCTTAAATGAAAGATCTGAAATATTGAATGCTTCTCCTGTATTTAAAATGCCCGAAGGAACAGGAAGTTCAAAGGTTTTAATTGCTGCAAAAAATGAAATCATAGCTCAATTTAATCCGAAAGTCTCTTTAAGCAGTATTAATTCCTATTTAACACAAATGGATTTAAGTGTTGTTCAGCAATTCAGCCTTTCAGGAGGCAGTACTTATTTATTAAAAATTCCAAAAGGCGGATATTCAATAGATTATGCGAATGAATTATATCTTTCGGGGCTGGTTAATTACTCAGAGCCCAATCTGTTTTTCACAAACCTTTTACTGGATGATCCGAATGATCCTTACTTTCCGCAGCAATGGTCACACAGGAACACAGGAAATAATATACCAGGAGGGATTCCCGGAGTTGCCGGCTGCGATATGCGTACCGATAGTGCCTGGCTATATACGATGGGTGATCCGAGTGTAATTGTAGCGATGGTGGATACCGG
>DATICR010000301.1:0-3755 GCA_035456745.1 Ignavibacteriaceae bacterium | reverse complement strand
TCAGGCTGTATAGATTTTTATAAAGTTTCGTATGAAATAAATCTTGAAACTCCGGATAAGGGAACAGCTATTGTGCATATTTATGATTTGAGATCGGATGCTGTTAAGCCGACTGACTTTGAAACGGATAAACAGAATATTTTCCAGTTTGCTTTAAAAAGTGATGATTTTCTGAAATCTATGAAGCAGGAAGGGAAGGATATTCAATCAAGAGAACTCTATGTTTCTGGTGATACACTTGACGCAAACGTAGTTTATAAGTTTGATTCCATTACAGATGTTGAAAATATGCAGCATGATTCAGGATTTTTCTATCTGACTCTTGAGAAGGGTGATAGCGTGATTTCAACAAACGGGCAAATCATAGCATCTAAAGACCGTAAAAGAATATTATGGGATAAATCCGTTACTAATCTCAAATTTGAAATACTAAGCAATGCTTTCAGCGATACTACATATAAATTGTTAGGTTCTTATTATCAAGAATAGAGGATAGCCAACATTATTTCATATTTAATTTATGTTTGTTGAACTTGTATTCCCGCTTCCATTCCGAAATACATTTACTTATTCTGTGCCGGCTGAATTTATATCATATGCAAAAACCGGTTCCAGGGCGGTTGCTCCTTTCGGCAGAAGAACATTAACCGGATTTATAGTAAATACATTTCATGCTTCCGATTTAATTAATCATGAAAGTTTACCTGCAGGAAAAATAAAACCCATCTCGGATGTACCTGATGAGAAACCCATCTTCACTAAAAAATCATTGAAGTTCTATGAGTGGCTGGCAGATTATTATCTTTCCTCCCCGGGGGAAGCGCTGAGGCTTGGAGTACCTTCGGGAATAGAGATTGAATCAAAACGGAAAATTATAATTGATCAGAGGCTTTGTGAAAATCTTCTTCTTAAAGAAAAAAAAACCACTACCAGGTTTAGGATACTCGAAATATTGTGTGGCAGGGAGGAGATGAATTTCAATCATCTTCAAAAATTAGTAGGGAAAAGGAATATTTATGCTTCTGTCCGCAGTCTGGAAAATGATGGGGCGGTAACTGTCTTGGATGAGACGGGGGCAGCGAAGGTAAAAATCAAAAAGGAAAAATTTGTAAAGCTGTCAAAGACCATCGGTGAAATATATGCGGTATTCCCTGAACTGGAAAGCCGTTCGCCGAAACAGGTGAAGATATTGCTGGAGTTAATTAATCGGAAAAATAAAACAGTTCCCCTGAATTACCTTCTTAAAAAAGCAGAAGCATCATCAGCATCTGCAGAATCGCTACAACAAAAAGGTTTTATCGAAATATCTGAAAAGGAAGTGAACCGGGATTATGTTAATTCTTATAAAGAAACTTTCAGGGAAATTATTCCGACTGATGCTCAGCAAAAAATTATAGATACAGTTAGTGAACCTCTTAATTCCTCTTCGTTTAAAACATATTTATTGCATGGCGTAACCGGCAGCGGTAAGACTCAGGTTTATATCGAGCTGGTTAAGATGGCTCTTGCGATGGGAAAGTCGGCACTGATCCTTGTCCCCGAAATTTCTCTTACTCCACAGATGACATCGCGGATGTATAATAATTTTGGTGATACGGTATCTGTTCAGCACAGCAGGATGTCTCCGGGTGAAAGATATGATGCATGGAGAAAAATTCTCAAGGGCAAAGCTAAAGTGATTATTGGTGCCCGTTCCGCTCTTTTTTCTCCCATAAAAGATTTAGGATTGATAGTGGTTGATGAAGAGCATGATGCAAGTTATAAACAAACTGATTCTCCGCCAAAATATCATGCAAGAGATGCTGCTATTGTTCTTGGACAGATTATGGAATGTCCTGTAGTGCTTGGTTCAGCTACTCCATCGGTTGAAAGTATGTACAATGCTGTAATGGGTAAATATGAATTGCTGGAACTGACGGAAAGGATTGATAATGCCAGAATGCCGGTTATTAAACTCATTAATGTTGCCGTTGAAAGAAAAAAGAAGAAGATGGAGAATGTTTTCTCCCGGACTTTAATAGATCACATTTCCGACAGACTGAAGAAAAAAGAGGGCGTGATTATTCTGCAGAATAGGAGAGGCTTCTCAACTCAGATATATTGTGAAGACTGCGGTGAGATAGAAAGCTGCGATAACTGCTCGGTTCCGATGGTTTATCATATAAATAAAAATATGCTGCAGTGCCACTACTGCGGTCTGACTAAGAAGGTGCCGAATGCTTGTACACATTGTGGGTCATTAAATATAAAATATTTCGGCACTGGTACTGAAAGAGTGGAAGATGAGATAGAATATTATTTCCCGAATGCTTCTATTAAAAGAATTGATTCTGATTCAATAAATAAGAAAAATGTTCTCAGTAATATTCTTCAGAGTTTCGGCAGCGGGGCAATTGATATACTTGTTGGTACACAGATGGTTTCCAAGGGACTTGATTTTTCAAGAGTAACCCTTGTAGGAGTTATCTCTGCAGAAACAACTCTCTGGCTGCCGGATTTTCGCGCAGATGAACGGACTTTTCAGCTCCTTACTCAGGTAGCGGGTAGAGCGGGAAGAAGCAGCACAGCAGGAGAAGTAATTATACAGACACAAAATGAAAAGAACTTTACGCTCCAGAGAGTACTGATGAATGATTATAGAGGATTTTATCAGAGGGAAATTTTCAGCAGGGAAAAGATGGGCTATCCTCCTTTTACAAGATTATGTATAATTGAGACAAAAGATAAAAACGAAGAGAAAGCTAAAGGTGCAGCAGAAGATTTTCACAGTCAGCTAATCAGGTATAAAAAATATTTAAAAATAACTTCTGTTACACCTGCTGCAATAGCCAGATTAAAAGGTGAATATCGTTATCAGATACTCATTAAAAGTTCAAAGGAAACTGATCCCGGCAGCAAAATTCTAAAACAGGCAGTTATAAATTCGTTCATGGATTATAACCGCAAATCGAGATATCGTGATGTTAAATTAAGTTTCGATGTAGATCCTCAAAGTATACTCTAAATACTTTTTGCCAATTGAGGATTGTCCACTGAAGACTTACTTCCTTCCGCCTCCATGTCATTTTGAAGCCGCCTTCCCATTCTAATTCATTGGCCGACTGAGAAATCTTCATTTTACTCCGGAATGGCCTCAATATTTTTCAGCCTGACCGGTATCGCATTACGGATCGTATTCTGAATTTCCGCCACTTTATCCGTATGTTTCATCAGTTTCTGTATTTCTTTTTTATCTGCTCGCGCGGCCACTTTAGCATTGTAAGTAACATTTTTCGCCGGTTCGCCCTCCGACCCAAATTCACCCTTAACTTCCACTTCAACATTTGTAATTTCTATATTCGTTTTGGCTGCTTCCCGGTACAGGTCATTGCAATAACATACAGCCATTGCAAGAAACAACATCTCCCCTCCGTTTACATCCGAACCGAATCCTGAACTCTTGGAAGGAATATCTATTGAATGAACTCTTTGTCCTGTTTGTAATGAGATCTTAAAACTTCCATAACTGTTTTCTATCCTCGTAATTATATTCATTTAATATCCTTCCCATATTTATCGGGTCATTGCTTTATTTTAAAATAATCATTTTTTTCGTATCAGAATATTTACCTGTTAGCATCCGGTAAAAATAAATCCCGCTTGATAGATCTCCTGCGTTAAAATTAATTTCGTATGTTCCGGCCGCTTGTTCTTCGTTCCTTAGAACCTTAACCTCGTTTCCCAGAATATCATAAACAATCAGCTTTACAAATCCC
>DATICR010000300.1:0-4725 GCA_035456745.1 Ignavibacteriaceae bacterium | reverse complement strand
ATTTGCTGGGTGTATTGGTTTCCTTTTTCATTCAATTCTCTTTGCTTATGGCAGTTTGGGGAATTGGTTAAATGCCGGTTTTCTTTTTTCGAGATATGCCTTTTTTCCTTCCTGGGCTTCTTCGCTCATATAATAAAGCAGTGTGGCATTACCTGCCAATTCCTGGATTCCGGCCTGTCCGTCAAGCTCTGCATTAAATGCAGATTTTAGGAGTCTTATAGCAAGCGGACTTTTTTCCAGAATTTTTTTGGCCCATTCAACACCTGTATTTTCCAGCTCATCAAGAGGAACTACTTTATTTACCAGTCCCATATCAAAAGCTTCCTGTGCATTATATTGATCACATAAATACCAGATTTCCCTTGCTTTCTTTTGTCCCACTATTCTAGCAAGATAGCTTGACCCGAACCCGCCGTCGAAGCTGCCTACTTTTGGTCCTGTTTGTCCGAATATTGCATTATCAGCAGCAATAGTTAAATCGCATATAACATGCAGTACGTGTCCGCCTCCTATTGCATAACCTGCAACAAGAGCAATTACCGGTTTCGGCATACTTCTGATTAATTTCTGCAGATCCAGAACATTCAATCGTGGCACACCATCTTTCCCGACATAGCCCTGATCTCCGCGTATTCTCTGATCTCCTCCTGAACAAAATGCATATTTACCATCTTTTGAGGGACCATAACCTGTTAGCAAAACGACTCCAATCAGTTGATCCTCCCTCGCATCAGAAAAAGCATCATACATTTCCATAACGGTTTCCGGACGGAACGCATTTCTTACGTCAGGACGATTTATTGTTACTTTAGCAATTCCATCCATTTTTTCGTAGATAATATCATCGTATTCCTTTGATTTTTTCCAGTCAAAAGACATTCTCACCTCGTTTTTTTAGAATTATCAGATAAAAATATTGAAAAGTTAGAATAAATATACTATTAAAATAATGATTGTCGATTGATGAATGTCTGATTTGTGAATTTACGAAATTATCGGGTTATCAGGATTGGATGAATTATCAGTTAACTAAATTGCTACACTTAAGACCAGGGGAAACTGCAATATATTGAGAGGCAAAGATGACATCTCTTCAGTAATTGTTTCGGAATGTGAAAGATGTGGTCTTTTTCTCAGAATTCCTCAAATAATCACTTAGTCTATTTGGCTGCAGTCCTGACGTGCAATAATCAATAATGGGCCGATTCATTAAATCCTGAACTCTCTAATTTTTTTCAAATATTTGTTTCGCTTGCCATTCAGATAAGCACCTTTAGGAAATCATTTACTGCATCAATAAATCTGGCTGGTTCTTCAATGTGTGGCGGGTGTCCTGCATTCTTTATTATTTTGTGTCTTGCTGAAGGAAATAACTTTACAATACTTTTGTTTAGCGCAGTAAATTTTGAATCAAGCTCGCCGGTTAACAATAACGTCGGGACGTTAATTTTATTAAGTTGTTTATAAAGATCAGGCATTTTCCCTGTACTGAAGCCGTAAAGGGAGTTCGCCAATCCAATGGGATTATTATTCAGTTTACTTCTTTTTATTTCTTCTCTTTTTTCATTAGAAAAACGCAGCATCGTTCCAAAGATTTCCTTTCCAACCCAGAGATCAATGAAATCGGCAACAGGATGAGCGGATATAAACTCTGCCATTTTTTCATCATCAACTATTCTTTTTTCTCTGTAGTGTTTATCTCTTATCCCCGGCGAAGTGCTTTCAAGTATAAGTCCCCGAAGTCTTTCAGGGTAGGTATGTGCATAACATAAGGCAAGCCTTCCTCCCATCGAATAACCTGTAAGTAAAACCTTCCCGTCTGTAAAATGATTTATAACAGTATTAATTTGTTCAACCTGGGGCTGCCACGAATACAGCGCAGGATTGTTTGGAAAATCACTTTTCCCATGACCTAGCAGATCAATAGTAATCTTATTAAATCTTTCATCAATTTTTGGAAGCAGGTCATTCCAATCCTGTGAAGATCCTGTGAATCCATGTAAGAAGAAAATGTTTGTTGATGATTCATTAAAATCTTTTGGTTTATTAACAGTAAGGAATGTATCTGAATATTTGATTTTCATAAAATGTTTTTACCGATAATTCTATTAGCTTCTGTGAAATACTTACGCCTGATATTAACAGAGATTTTTATTTTTGTCTTAATTTCAAGTACAGAAAATGTTTTTTTACTTAAAGCATTCCGAACCGAAATTCTTAAATCATCCCAGCTTCTGATCAGCTTATAATTTCCTCTAAAGCTTTTTGTTATTGAATTAAAATTGAGATAATGGGGACTTGTAAAATATTCGCTGAATTTTTTCCCGTACCTGGAAACAGGCAGCATACTAAAAATACCACCACCGTTATTGTTTATTAAAACTACAACCAGAGGTATTTTATATTTGTCTGCGGCTGCCAATGAATTTAAATCATAAAGAAAAGCAAGGTCACCTGTTATCAAGAGGGTAGGTTTTTGCAGTCCTTTCTGAATTCCCAGTGATGTTGATATTATCCCGTCAATCCCGCTTGCCCCGCGGTTTGTATGAACGTAAATATTTTTATCTGTCAGTGGAGCAAAGTAATCAAAGTCTCTGACGGGCATACTGTTTGAAATAATTAATTGAATATCATCAGGCAAAGATTTTATGATCTCGGAAATTAATCTGCATTCGTTTGGAAACAAAGAATCCTTTAATACTTTTTCTTTGATTTTATTAGAAAGATTATCTGCCCTGAATAAAACATTTTCCTGATTTTTTTCAAGAGGGGAGACTCTCTCAAGTACTAATTTGCAGAAAAGGGAAGGGGCACATTTCAGGATACCTGATGCGCTGTTCCAGGGATCGAATATATCTCCGTATTTATTGATGATATATCTCTTTGAACTATGGGTGAAGAGGTATGATTCAATTGCTTTTGATGAGGGAGTACTTCCAAACTGAAGAATTAAATCCGGAAAATATTTTTCCACAAATAATTTATTTTTTAGAAATCCCTCATAATTTATAAGCAGGTTTTTTTTAGACCCTGACCCAAATCTTAATTGTGATGATGCATCGGCAAGAATGGGGAAATTTAAATGTTCTGAAAGTTTTATAAGTCCCTGTTTTTCATTGGCTTCATATTGCATTGGTCCTGCTATTATTAATCCCCGTTTCGATTTTTTCATATAATTTAATATCTCATTCAGGAGATTTGTATTGTGGCTCTTATCTTTTACCAATGGAATGGTTTCACGCAACTTATAGGTTTCAAATATTTTCAGGTCTTTGTTATTAATTTCATCAGTATAAGAATCAGGTTCAAAAGGTTTTCGAAAAGGGAAATTAATATGAACAGGTCCTTGTTGAGAATATATAAAAGACCTTTCGGCGAGTCTCCTGATTTTGCTTAATCCGCTTATTGTTGCGGAAGGTAAACCGGCGTCTTTGAAAAATATTATATGATTCGCATAAATGTTATTCTGGTTAATCGTTTGATTAGCTCCACGACCAATCAATTCCTGGGGACGGTCTGCGGTACAAACAATCAATGGTATTCTTTGCTGGAATGCCTCTATTACAGCAGGATAGATCTCAGCAACGGCTGTTCCGGAAGTAGTAATAATAATAACCGGTGTGCGTGACGCTTTGGCTAAGCCGAGAGCAAAAAATGCACTACTTCTTTCATCGATATTAACAAAGCATTTAAATTTTTTATTTGAGGCTGCACTTAGAGTTAATGCCGTACTTCTTGAACCGGGGGAAATACATGCAAACCTGACACCCAAATCAGCTAATCTGTTAAAAAAATTTTCGGACCAGAGGATATTCCGGTTAATTTTCATTATTAAAGATAGAAAGGAATGGTTTCAGTTTAAGTTCAGTCTCCTTGAATTCAGCATCAGCATTACTACCTCTGACTATTCCGCATCCTGCATAAGCAATCAGCTTATTTCCGTTTATAAGTGCAGAACGTATTGCCAGTATTAGTTCACCTTCATCTTTAAAATTAAACCATCCTATTAACCCCGAGTATAATCCACGCTGATGGTTTTCTAATTTCTTGATCATATTAAGAGCAGTCTCACCTGGTAATCCGCAGACTGCAGGCGTAGGATGTATTTTCCCGATTATGCCTATGGATGAACTGTGTTCATTAAGATCTAATTTAATCGTTGTTTTTATGTGCTGTATATTTTTTAATTTTTTGACGGAGGGCCGGCTTATTTCCAAAGATTCCACTGATTTTTCAAGACAATTTTTAACATAATTTACTACGATATTATGCTCATTTAATTCTTTATCATTTTTTATAAGTTCATGTTCAAATTTAAGGTCTTCATTTTCGTCATCTCCCCGGACTGCAGAGCCAGCAAGAACTTCTAATTCCATACCGCTTCTGCTAATATTTGCAAGTGTTTCAGGGGATGCTCCTATAAAAGAAGATTTGCCTTTGTGATAAATAAATGATGTGCATTCCGGATAATTATCAACGAGATTTTTTAATATTGGTTCTACTGAAACATCAGTTGTAAATATAAGTTCAACTTTTCTTGATAATACCACCTTCTCCAGTTCACCATCTTCAATTCTTTCAAGTGCCTGGTTTACCTGGTTTTTCCATTTCTTCTTGTCTTTTGGTTCATTACCGGTTTTATTTAGTACTCTCAGTTCTTTCTTTTTATCTTTTTCCAATAAAAGGAGAAACTTTTTCAAAACATTTTCAAATTTACTGATTGTA
>DATICR010000299.1:0-4923 GCA_035456745.1 Ignavibacteriaceae bacterium | reverse complement strand
AAAAAATTCATTCAGGATATTTATAACGGTTTATGTGATTATGGCAGGGTTGCTCTTGGCAATAAAAATGAAAATGAGATACCGATAAATATTGATTTTATTTCTTCATATACAAACAGAAAAATCAGCCGAGGGCTTATGTATTCGGCACTTAAATACCTTGAGGAAAGCGGATACATAAGGTTGCTCTCAGAATTTGATAAAAGATCGACTATCCTGATAAACTATAATAAAGATGATTTGAGAAAATTTGTCGACAATGTATCTGATAATGTTCTAAAGGAAATGATTCTCCTTTTACTTCGTAAGTATGGCAGCAATATTTTTATTTCCCCGGTATCTTTTTCATTGTCCGATCTTACAGAATATATCGAATTGACAAATCAGGAAATTGATGATTCTCTTGTTACGCTTGATAACCTTGGAGTGCTAAGCTACGGGAGAGCGTTGACAAATGAAGCAGTTATGCTTACAGCACCAAGGATAGACGCAGTACGGTTAACAATAAATTATAAAAAAATAAATGACGGGTACCTGTACTCACGCAATAAGTTGGACCAGATGGTTGAATATGTTTTTACGAATGACTGCCGGTTCAGATATATTTTAAAATATTTTGGTGAGGAGGTTGAGGGATATAACTGTGGAAAATGCGACAGATGTGTACTAGGCGAAACGGTACCAGAATCAGTGAGAGAATATATTTCCGAAATAATGATGCGAACAATAAGACTTCTGAACGGGAAAACCCGACAAAATACGCTACTGAAAATCCTGAGGGGCAGCAGCTCTGAAAGTGCCAATTTTAATTTATCAACTTATGGATCCTGCAGAAATTATGATACGGGTGAATTAAAGTTAATATTACAGGAACTTATTACAAAAAAGACTTTAGTTAAGGACGGCGGTACAATAAGAATACGGGATGGGGAATCATTATTCATTGATGACACCGAAGATATTCCCAATTCCGCAAATAACGGATACCAAAAAGACCTTGAGCTGTTTAATAGTTTAAGAGAGGCAAGGACAAAAGCTTCAGTAAAATTTCTTCAGTCAGCTTATCTGATTTGTCCTGATGAGGTTTTGAGAGAAGTAGCACACAAAAAACCGTTGAATAAAGAAGATTTATTAGCAATAAATGGATTTAATATCAGGATGTTCAATAAACTTGGTGAAGATTTCCTTGAATTAATTAAATCATTTTCCGGAAAAGATACAGAAATAAAACCGACATTACCTTCAAGTCTTAAGGAAACATATCTTTTATTAAAAAAAGGATTCAAATTGCCCGAAATTGCATCTATGCGAAAACTTTCGGATGCAGTTATTTCAATGCAGATTGAAACTATAATAGAATTTGAACCGGGAATTGAGATCAGAAAATTATTCGGAAGCATAAATTATGAAAAGATACTTGATGAAATTGAAAAAGGAGTCACTGATTTGAAGCAATTAAAAGAAAAACTATCCGACGATGTTTCTTTTCCCCTATTAAGAATAGCGGTAGCAAAATATAAATCTACTTCTTCCCCGTCTTCCTCAAAGTATCAACGCGTGCAATAATTTCATCATAAAAATTATTCCAGCGTTCAGGATTTTCATTTAAATAATTAAAAGTTTTCTCATACTGTTCCTCAGTCAAGCCATGTTTTTTCAGTATTTCTTTCTTTAAATCCTGAATGTTTCCGCTACCCGGCTTCAGAGTATCTTCCGAAATACGTAAATCAATATAGGTATCAACAAATTTTTCGTGATCAATGTTCTTATCTGAACAGGAAACAAGATTAAGAGAGCTAAGGACAAAGAAACCAAAAAAGAGAATTGAAAATCCGGAGTAATGCAGGCGGGATAGACTGCAATAGTTACATAATAGTATGAAATAGAATCTGAAGTTATTTCTGTTCTTCATCTGTTATTTCATCTTTTTACTGGCTTCAAAAAGAATTTTCTTTTCTTTTTCTGTCAGATTCTGATAACCGGACTGGCTTATTTTATCAAGAATTTTATCTATCTGTTCCTGTGAGATCTCTTCTTTTTTTGCTGATTTGTCTTCATTTTTGATTTCTTGAAATTTAGCTTCCTGAATATCTTCGTCTTTATGCTTGAATGCATCCGTAATTCCGCCGAAAGGATTATACGGTTTTTTGACTTTGAATTTGCTGCTTCGGAATATGTTTTTAATGGCAGCATCAGTATTCTTATCAAGAAGTATATACAGAAAACCTGCCAGAGCTCCGCCTAAATGTGCGAGATGTGCGACATTACTTCCCGGACTGATTGCAAAGAATTCAAGAAGAATCATAAAAGTAATTAAATATTTTGCCTTTACAGGAATAAAGAAGTAAAGGAAAATATACCTGTCGGGGAATATTACTCCGAATGCAATCATAACTCCGTATATAGCACCGCTAGCACCAATAGTAGGAGCGGCCAGACCCGTTAAGAGAGGGGTCAGGAACAATTGAAATAATCCGGCAACAACACCGCACAATAAATAGTAATAAAGAAATTTTTTTGAGCCCCACATATTTTCAATTTCGATTCCAAACATCCAGAGGGCAAACATATTAAACAGAATATGTGTAAAGCTGCCATGCATAAACTGGTATGTAATGAGCTGCCAGATCTGGAAGTTCTGACCTATTGGATTAAGTGCAAACCAGTGATCAAGAAAGTAAGCTCCCGGAACGCCCTGAAATGTCACTCCCTGCATTAATATTTGTACAAAAAATATGACACCATTTATGATCAGAAGATTCTTAATCACCGGAGGAAAAAAGCTGAATCCCATTCCTCCCGGACGATAATAATTACTCACAAAAAATTCCTTTTTTTATCAACTAAATTTATTTTGAATCGCTCAATGCCTCGACACCAGGAAGAGTTTTTCCTTCGAGAAATTCGAGAGAAGCGCCGCCTCCGGTTGAAACATGCGATACTTTATCATCAAGTCCCGCTTTGCTTATGGCAGCAGCGGAATCTCCGCCCCCGATTACAGTAACAGCTCCTTTTTTTGTAGCTTCAGCTAAGGCACCGGCGATTGCAAATGTACCTTTAGCAAAATTATCCATTTCAAAAACACCCATTGGACCATTCCAAACAATTGTTTTTGACTTTAATAGCTCAGCCGAGAACAATTTAATAGTTTCGTCACCGATATCCAACCCTAACTTGTCAGATGGAATATTATCCACTTTAACGGTTTTAAATGGGGAATCGTTTTTAAATTCAGATGCTACAACAACATCAACCGGCAGTAAAAAATTTATTTTGGATTCTTCAGCTTTCTTCAGGACTTGTTTTGCAATATCAATTTTATCTTCCTCCAATAATGATTTACCGATTTCTTTTCCCTGCGCTTTAAAGAATGTAAATGCCATACCACCGCCTATGATCAAAGAATCAACCTTATCAAATAAATTCATAATCACATCGATCTTACCAGAGATTTTTGCTCCGCCAAGAATTGCACAATAAGGCCTTTGCGGTTCAGTTAAAGCTGAACCAAGATAATCAAGTTCTTTTTGCATAAGGTATCCCGCTGCACAGTTTTCAAAAAAATGTGTAACTCCTTCAGTCGAAGCATGAGCCCGATGTGCCGTACCGAAAGCATCATTGACATACACATCTCCCAATTCAGAAAGTTTTTTAGAAAACGCCTCATCATTTTTTTCTTCTTCAGGATGAAATCTTAAATTCTCCAGCAGGACAACGTCACCGTCCTTCATTTTACCAACGATTTCTTTGACTTCAGTTCCTATACAATCGGGAGCCAGCTTAACTTTTTTACCCAAAAGTTCGCCCAACCTTTCTGCAGCAGGTTTAAGACTGAATTCAGATTTTGCTTTTCCTTTAGGTCTGCCAAGATGACTCATTAAAACCGCTTTTCCGCCGTCTTTTATTATTTTTTTTATTGTCGGTAATGATGCTTCTATTCTGCGATCATCAGTTATATTTCCTTTATCATCAAGCGGTACATTAAAATCCACCCTGACCAGAACCCTTTTATTCTTAAGGTTTAATTTATCAATTGATAGCTTATTCATAATTTTCCCTCTTTTAAATAAAAAAGACGAAGTATTTCATTCGTCTTTTTAATTATCCTTATTTTGCAATTTTCTTAACGAGATCGACAACACGGCATGAATAACCCCACTCATTGTCATACCAGCCTACGACTTTTACGAGATTTCCAATAGCCATTGTAGAAAGAGCATCAAAAATACATGAGGCAGGATTCCCGACAATATCCGCAGAAACGATTGGGTCTTCAGTATATTCAAGGATACCTTTCATAGGACCATCCGCAGCTTTTTTCATTGCTGCATTTATTTCAGCTACAGTAGCTTCCTTCTTCAGTGTTGCAACAAAATCAGTAATAGAACCATCAGGTGTAGGCACTCTTAAAGATAAACCGTCAAGCTTATTTTTGAGCTCCGGTATTGCCTGTGCGACAGCTTTTGTTGCTCCTGTGGTCGTGGGGATAATTGAGACAGCAGCTGATCTTGCTCTTCTCAAATCTTTATGAGGTAAATCAAGAAGTCTCTGATCATTTGTATAAGAATGTACTGTAGTCATAAAACCATTTACTATACCAAAATTATCCTGCAGAACTTTTGCCATTGGGGCAAGGCAGTTAGTTGTACAAGAAGCATTGGAAATAATTTGTTCTTTTCCCTTCAGCACTTCATCATTTACACCAAGCACCACAGTTGCATCCACTTCACCTTTAGAGGGTACTGTCAACACAACTTTGTTTGCACCTGCATTTATATGTTTCATGCATTCTTCTTTTGATCTGAAAATTCCCGTCGCCTCGATTACAATATCGGCGCCAAGTTCTTTCCAATTCAGTTTGGCAGGATCTTTTTCTGCGGTGATTTTTATGCGGTCACCATTTACTATAAGATCATTACCTTC
>DATICR010000298.1:0-2886 GCA_035456745.1 Ignavibacteriaceae bacterium | reverse complement strand
TTGCAGCTGACGGGCTTCAGGCAGCTTTAGTTTTTGAAACGTCAGGCTTTCGTTGAAGAACTTTCTATAAATTGTATCTTACTACTTTAATTACTACTTCAGTTAATATTTCAGTCTATCGAACCAATGATCTGATTTTCTTCCGAATTTAATTCCGCCCCGAATTTCTTATGTATAAGATTATTCATTCTGCTTTAATAATCCTTGAAGCCTTTAACCAGAAGACTCTTGGCCTAATCATTACTGCTTCCTGCCAGCAGAGATGTTGTTATAGCATCAATTTAGCAAAAATAACCTCTTCTGTCCCCGGATTCTGGCTATAATATCAGCAAATCCATTTATGGCCTGAGAATATTGTCCCTGATCTAACAGGGTAAGCAGAGGTACAACAGGTTATTGTTGGTGTTGAAATATTACTGGCTGTTCTGCTTGACAGCTGAGGAAGAATTAAATTATCTTCCCGGACTGAACTGATAGTTTACATTATAACCGATGATGTAGCCAACTACACCGCCAATTATCAAACCAGACAGTACTCCGCCAATAGTTGCTCCCAAACGATCAATACCTCCATGACCATCAGGAGGCTTAAAAATCCATCCGGTTGCACCCAAAGCCCCTCCTAGTAAAGTACCCCCCAGAACTCCCTGAATTGTTCCTCTCAAATGATTTTTATAGCTGACAACATTAATATCACTAACCGGCACCAGCGGCGTTTTATAAATCAAATCTCTGAAACCTTTAAAGCGGATAGAGTCTTCTAAAACAGAAATACCTTCAGCTTTTATTTTTTCCCCGTTGCTCAATAATAAATCTGCGGTCTTATAGTCATTAGAATGATAATCCATTTTTTTAATATCATTTACGGGCAGAACATATTCCTTTTCTTCCGATTCCTCTTTAAAGATATAAAGAGTATCGTTTCTGATTACCGAATGATTATCCCGGGAAATCAGACTATCATTGTTTAAAACCACCTCAATGTCTTTATGACCAGCGGAATTATTATAGTCATCATAAAACTTATCATGTGATTTGGAATATTGCAGGTAATGAGTCGTTGAGCAGCCGGCAAAGGAAAATAAAGCTGTTAGAAAAATTATGAAGAGTTTCATTTGCGATCCCTTAAATAACTCCGCCTTCCTTTAATTAGAAAATGTACCTTCGGACAAAAATTATGAAATATAAAATTATAAATCAACTGAAAGGGAGGCCATACAAAGATTAGAACCCGAATCGCGATTAGAATATTATCATTTGTAAAGATTTACTTCTTTGTTTATTCATACCGGGCCAAAATTCAAAGATGTGTTTCTTAAAAGAAAGACATCGGATTATAATCCTAATGAAACCCTTATGAGACCAGTCAGAAAAATTTTAGCATATACACTATTATTTGAAGAACTAATTTTGAGCTACGGATGTGAAATATTTTCTAGCTATTATATTTGTGCAGTATGTTGCACGTTATAAACGAGAAAGGAATATGCTACATTATTAAACAGATCGAATCTTAAAAGAACTTGGTGAAAACATCAGGCTTGCCCGACTGAGAAGAAAGTTAAGTGCTGAACAAGTAGTTGAAATTCATTCAACCTTAATTTGCGTAAAGGAAGAGTGACTAAAGATTTAATATGTGGGGTTTTTCCTGATGCAAACTCAACTGCAACATTTGTTCGCGGACCTGACCATTCGGCTCATCAAAGAAAAGCAGCTAAAGAAAAAGGAGAAGAATTGAAACCCTCTTTTATGGGGAGTGTTCTTTCATATCTGGATTAGCTTAGCGTACCTAAGAATAAAATTAAAAGGGAAATTTATGGTTAAATGATTGCTCGTTCTGCCAGGCCTGGTCTTTATTTTATTTCTGATATAATTGAAATCGATATTAACGTGTCTCTCATATTCTCACTAAGTCAGAATTATCCGAATCCATTCAATCCCGCTACAATAATAAAATACACCATGCCGGAAAACGACAGAGTAAAACTAATAATTTACAATGCACTTGGGCAGCAGGTAGCGGAGTTAATAAACAGAGATGAAGTATCCGGAAATTATGAAGTGAATTTCAACTGATAATCTGAGCAGCGGAGTTTACTATTACAAAATCACCGTCAATGATTATTCAGCCGTGAAAAAAATGATCCTGTTACGCTAAATCTTCTTATTATAATTATGATATAAAAACCCCTGGCCATTGCAGGGGTTTTTAATTGTAAAAAGTTGAACAGATTAAATATATTCAGCTTAAAAAATTAACTTCCCTTTCCGGGATAGAGCACAACTTTCACAACATCATCTCCCAGGTACTTGTTGGCACAATCTTTTATATTCTCTGCGGTTAATTCATCAATCCATTTTTCGTAATCAGGGATCATTGAAAGATCATCATTGTTTTCAAGATAGTCCGAAATAGTTCCTGTCCAGAAACGATTCTCTTTCAAATCAAGCTCCCTCTGTCTTCTCTGACTTTCTTTTATTTTGATCATTACAGTTTCATCAGGTCCGAAAGTCTTAATAGAATCCAAAACACTATGAAATGCAGTCACAAGCTCATCTACTCTTTTCGGATCACAGCCGAATCCAAAGTTTATATCATAATGGCTTTGCGGTATCCTGTAAATCCGGTTGTAACAATATATGTTATAAGTACCTCCCTTCTCTTCCCTGATTGCATCTCTCAACTTTATCCTCAGAATATCTGCAAGCGACTGCATTATATACTCTTCTTTCCGGGTGAATTCCATATCGCCGATGTATGAGGTGGCAACAGAACTCTTCTGCTCAATTCCCATTCTGACTTCTTTTGATATTGATCCTTTAATGTTTCTGTATTTAAGATCAATCGGGAGTTCAATTCTTTTGTGCGAAGGAAGTCCCCCAATA
>DATICR010000297.1:0-3855 GCA_035456745.1 Ignavibacteriaceae bacterium | reverse complement strand
AATTTAATTGAATTCAATATTCTTTAATTTTGTTTTATATTTGTTTGATAAATTGATCCCGAATAATCACGAGAATTATATATATATGAAAATTGGTATTACCTGTTATCCTACCTATGGTGGAAGCGGGGTTATTGCCACAGAACTTGGCAAAGAATTGGCATTAAAGGGGCATAAAATACATTTTATTAGTTATGCCCTTCCATTCAGATTAACACAATTTGTTGAGAATGTGTATTTCCATGAAGTGGAAATGAGCAGCTATCCTTTATTTGAATTTCCTCTCTACAGTCTTGCTCTTGCAAGTAAAATGGTGGAGGTTGCCGAATATGAAAAACTTGATCTAGTCCATGTTCATTACGCCATTCCACATGCAACGAGTGCTTATCTTGCCAAACAAATGATGAAGGAAAAACTGGATCTTAAGATAGTCACTACTTTACATGGAACAGATATTACGCTGGTCGGGCTTGAACCCTCTTTCCTTCCTCTTGTAAAATTCAGCATTGAGGAAAGTGATGGTGTTACGGCAGTATCCAGATTTTTGAAAGAAAAAACTTTGACTAATTACGATATTCGGAAAGATATCGAGGTCATTCCAAATTTTGTAGATACTAATATATTTAAACCCGATGACGGTTGTTCATATAGAAAACATATAGCGCCTAATAAGGAAAAGGTGTTGGTACATACCTCTAATTTCAGGCAGGTAAAGAGAGTTTCGGATACCCTGCGAATTTTCGCACGGGTGATTGAAGATATACCTGCAAAGCTTGTGCTTGTAGGAGACGGCCCCGATAGATCGGAATGTGAAAGATTATGCAGACAGCTTAATTTATGTGATCACGTAAGGTTTCTTGGTAAACAGGACGGACTGGTTGAAATATTAAATGCATCGGATCTTTTTCTGATTCCTTCTCAATCGGAAAGTTTTGGACTTGCAGCATTGGAAGCGATGGCTTGCGGTGTTCCCGTTATCAGTTCAAGTGTTGGAGGGCTGCCCGAATTAGTAAAACATAATGAGACCGGATTTATTGCAGAAATTGGTGATGTTGACCGAATGGCTAAATACGCAATTGAGTTATTGACAAATGACAGGAAATATCAATTATTTTCTTCTAATGCAAGGGAAAGAGCAGTTTCACTGTTTGATAAAAGCAAAGTCATTCCACAATACGAAGAATATTACAAAGAAATTCTGTCAAAATGATAGTTTATTGTGCGGGAGCTATAAAAGGAGATTCTTCCTTTAAAGATAATTACAGGGAGATTATTGATATCGTAAAAAAGAATAACCACTCTGCCCTGTCTGAACTAAATCCCGATTTTCAATCGGCATTTCCTCTGAATGAACATCAGATATTTCAACGCGATATAAAATGGATTGAAAAAAGTAATATGATGATTGCAGAAGTATCCGGACCAAGCATTGGTGTTGGGTTTGAGATTGCTTATGCTTTATATGTAAGAGAAATTCCTGTGCTGGCGCTATATAATTTAGAAGTTGAAAAAGTCTCCTCCATGGTTATCGGGTGCAATTCAACTCTGCTCTATACAAAAAAATATAATAACAGCGGGGAATTAAATGATATTATCAAAAGATTTTTGAACCAGAGCTGATATTGACATCAAAAATATTCATCGCTAAAAAAGTCAAAGATTTTTCAGCAGGTGGATTAAAGACCTTCCCGGGTGATTTTATAATTTCATGTGATTTTATTCCATTCCAATTACCCTCCGGAACTTTAATAATGGGTAATGAATTTTTTGGCTGTTATGAAATTTTAACAGCAACCAGAGTTCCATTCTGCCAGGCAGAATCATTGGCCAAAGCGAAATATATTGTATACACCGCAAGGGGGAAAAACGAAGAAATTAAAATTCCTGTAAATGAAAAAGATATAGAAGCTGTTGTTAAAGAATATGAAAAATACCTTGACGATATTCTGAGGCAGATTAAAAAAGAATACCTGTTACAGTTCCCTGAAGGAAAAGAAGCTAACATTGTTGTCAATAAAATTTTCGGATTATTAAACCTCAGCAGGCTTTAATGAAATTAAGCGGGAATATTTACAATTATTTAAGCTCTTTATTTGGTGAAGATGCCGCAGCGAAATATGAGGAATTTATTAAAGGAGAGCCACAGAAATTTCTGCGTGTAAATACTTTGAAAATTACCCCGGAGGAATTAAAAGTTTTACTTGAAAGTAATTACGGTATTTTATCCGAAACAATTAAAGAAGTTCCGATTGCTCTAAAAATAATTGATGATAAAGGAATAATCGGGAAAACCATAGAGCATATTTCGGGTTATTATTATATTCAAAGTCTTTCTTCAATGCTGCCTCCCTTAATATTGAATCCATCCGAAAAAGATATTGTACTTGATCTTTGCGCAGCTCCAGGATCAAAAACTACAGAACTCTCCGAAATGATGAATAATAAAGGAACCCTTATTTCTAATGAAATACAAAATGATCGTGTAAGAATGCTTGTTTTTAATATCGATAGAATGAATATAATAAATACCGGCGTTATACACTTCAGGGGAGAATTACTCAGTAAAATTTATCCCGCGTATTTTGATAAAATTCTTGTTGACGCCCCCTGCAGCGGGCTCGGCATAATTCAAAAGAAGAACGAAGTTACTGAATGGTGGTCACAGGAACGGGCGAAAACACTTGCTGAGCTTCAGACTAAATTATTAGTTGCTGCTGTTAAAATGGCCAGGCAAGGAGGTGAAATAGTATATTCAACCTGTACACTTACAATAGAAGAAAATGAAATGGTGCTGGATACTTTATTAAAAAAATATCCGGTTGAAATTCAGGAGATTAAAATTCCTTTTGAATCAAACGATGGAATAGTTTCATATGATGACCATAATTTCAATCCGGAACTCAAAAAAGCAAGAAGAATTTTACCCTGGCAAACCGGCTCAGAAGGATTTTTTATAGTCAAATTAAGAAAGACAGAAGAAATAACTGCCGGACAGATTCCCCCCTATAATAAATATTTGAAATTTCTGAATTCTAAATCGAAGGAAATATCCAGACAGCTGGATAAGCTTTCATTAATATTCGGAATAGATGCTAATGTATGGGAAAGATTTAAATTTTTCTACAGGAAAAACGATATTTTCTTTACAACAAATAAATGGAATGATGGAACACCAGGTTCATTTGAACGGATTGGATTAAAATTCGGAACATTAGATCGGAATAATGAAATAGTTCTTCATACCAATGCTGCACAACTGCTTGGCAATGAAATCACCGGAAGCATTTATGAGTTAAAAAACCAGGATGAATTGAAAATTTATCTTGAAGGAGGAACAATCAAAAAGGATACCGGGAATTATGGACAGTATATTGTAAAATATAATAATTTATTATTAGGTACCGCAATCATTTCTAAGGCAGGAATTAAAAGCAGGTTTCCGAGATCTAAGAGAACACAGGAAATCCAGAAAGAATTTTAAACCCCGAGCAATTCGGGAAGACAATTACCACAGAGAAAACAGAGTAACAGAGGAATGTATATAATTTTCCTCTGTCTTTGTTGTTCCGCCTTGCCCGACATTAAATCAATTTTTAATCAAGTCGGGCAGGTAACTCTGTGGTTAATTAGTATGAATTTCTTATACATCATAATAAAGAGCAAACTCATATGGATGCGGCTGCAGTGCCATTGGTTTGATCTCTTTATCGATTTTATATTTTATCCAGGTTTCGATTACATCTTCAGTAAAAACATCACCTTTCATCAGGTATTCATGATCATTTGCAAGAGATTTTAATGCTTCACCCAGACTTGCAGGAGTAGAAGGTACATCAGCAAGCTCTTCCGGAGGCA
>DATICR010000296.1:0-3700 GCA_035456745.1 Ignavibacteriaceae bacterium | reverse complement strand
GAATGATTTTTATGATATGATCTTCTCTCACATCTTCAATATCCCATTCATCTGAAAAAACCGCATAGTTAATTACGGATGAATGATGCTCCAAACCATAATAAGGATCAACATATAATTTATTACTAAACCCTCTTAGACTGATATTACTTTTATAGTTTTCTACTGTTTCCATCACATCCTCCATTGTTGACAAATTAAATTCAATGAATATGCCAGTACTAACTCATTATAAATAAATATGTTGCCGCATAACAAAAAATGTCACAATGGAAAAAAATGAGATGGATTTCTCAAAATGGGATTATAGAAAATACAGTGAGTTCACGACTGTGGATTGACAATGTTTATCCAATCTCTTTCAACCTGATCGAAACTTCCCTCACAAGAGCTGCAGTCAGTCCCCACAAAACTCCTTCCTTTAATTTATAGACAAAGATTTGTCTTTTACCTGCATGCCATGGTTGCTTATATTTCTCAGGAAGTTCGAGCTCTTTGGACGGAAGAAGATTAACAAGATTTCCGCTTTCATCAGTATAGTGAGGATGGACAACCAGTTGAACGTGGTATATTTGGGGAGGATTGTGCTGAAAGTAAGAAACAGGTACGAGAAAGACCTTTTCAACTTCTATGGTATCTAAATTAAGTTCATCAATATTATTTATACTTAGTGTAGCAAGACAGGAATCAACTGTAACACCCATAGGACCGATTAATGTATCAAGAATACCAACAACATTAATTTTACTTATATCAATACCAAGCTCTTCTATAGTTTCCCTGACTGCAGTTTCCGTAAAGTTTTTATCCAGTTTAGGATCATATTCCCCACCCGGAAAACATATCTCACCACCCTGACGTATATTTGCCGCACGTTTTTCAAACAATAAATAATATTCACCATCTTTAAGTACAAAAGGAATTATTACTGCTGAATTGAAAAATTCATCTTTCCGTAAAATACCGGGTGAAGCCGGTAAATTTTTTACAAGTTTCTCTAAATCCTCAGATCTCATAATATATCGCTACTTATCGTTGAAAATTGAAAAATTTTAGCAGTTTGATTGTGTTGAATGACTGTAATTTATAGAATAAATTTAATATAAAAATCTGATAATTTTAGCTCAGTATGTATTTGATATACTTTCAATTTTTTCAAAATAATATTTTAAAATAAAATAGCCGGCTTTCATACCGGCTATAATGAGAAAATTGCTCAAGATTATTTTATTAATATCATTTTCTTAACAGAAATATAATTACCTGCTTTAAGTTGATAGAAATACACACCGCTTGGAAGGCCTGCCTTGCCGTCAGGCAGGTTTGAGGCATTCAGTTTAATTTCATACTTACCGGCAGGCTGTTCTTTATTCACCAATTCAGCTGTTTCTCTTCCCAATATGTCATAAACTTTCAGGTTCACTAATTGTCTGTTTGCTAAAGTATATTGAATAGTGGTTGCAGGATTAAATGGATTAGGATAATTCTGTGATAATGAGAAAGTTAATGGTGAACCCGGATATTCATTAACAGATGTTAATGAATTAATACTTCTGAATACTCCACTTCCAGTAGTTCCGGCAAATACAAAACCTGTTGAATTAATACCCAATCCTCTTACATTTGTATTAGATAAGCCATCGTTCGTTTCAACCCAATTTTCTCCATAGTCTGTTGATTGAAAGACTCCACCCGGTGTTCCTGCAAAAATGATTCTGCCCGATATGGATGCTATGGAGGTAAGAGAACTTATATCAAAATTAGTTAATCCGTTATTTACTTCTGTCCAGCTTTCACCGTTATCAGTTGATCTGAATAATCCTCCTCCTGAGCCCATCTGACTTAATGTTCCTGCGAAAACTGTATCGTCAAAGGCTATCAATGCTGTTATATCTGTAGAGGTCAGGCCATTATTTACAAGTGTCCAATTGTCTCCGTTATCGGTAGACCGGAAAACACCTTCATTGCAGCCCGCACTTCCGACAAATATATCATTATTTTCATTCACAGCTAATGACCAGATGTTTGTACAAGTTAAACCATTATTAATTTGAATCCAGTTGTCACCATTGTCGGAAGAGCGAAACATACCGCCTCCAAAATAAGTACCGGCAAAAATGTCATTGTTGGAGTTAACAGCTAAAGCACGAACATCTGTAGTAATCATGCCTTGATTTATTTCTGTCCAGTTCTCGCCGTTATCGGTAGAGCGCCAGACACCGCCGGCACCATCAACAAAATCAGCACCTGCAAAGATGACATCGTTTGAATTGACAGCAATTGTTATAAAATAAGCTGCGCTTAAGCCATTATTTATTGGCATCCAGTTCTCTCCGTCATCGGAAGAACGGAACATACCCGTGCCATAAGTTCCCGCAAAAGAATAGAGGCCTGAATTAAAAACTACCGCACGGACTTCAGTGGCAATTAATCCATTGTTAATCTGAATCCAGTTCCCGCCATTATCAGTAGATCTGAATACTCCATCGCCAAGATATGTACCTGCAAAGATATTATCGGCAGAATTAATAGTGAATGAAACAACATAAACACCGGTCAATCCGTTATTGATCTGTTCCCAGTCATCACCATTATTTGTAGATCTAAAGATCCCATCGCCGTAAGTGCCGGCGAAGACATCATCGGATGAATTTATCGCCAGTGCATCTATAATATTTGAAGTGGTCAAGCCGTTATTTATCACAACCCATGTATCTCCGTTATCGGTAGAACGATAAATTCCGCCGGATTCTGCACCTAAGAAAATAACATCCTGGGAATTAATAGCCAGACACCAGCAGTAGGGAACAGTTATGCCGTTTGTAAGTTGAACCCAACTTTCACCGTTATCTGTAGAACGGAAAACATAATCATATGTTGCAGCGAAAATATCATTATGTGAATTTGTAGCCATTCCAAGCACATAAGTATTAGTCAATCCATTATTAACTTCTGTCCAGTTGTCGCCATTGTCAGTAGATCTGAATATACCGCCGCCTTCAAATGTGCCGGCGAAAATATCATCATTTGAATTAATTGTGAGCGAAACGATAAAGGTGTATGTAATTCCGTTATTAACTAATTCCCAATTCTCCCCGTTATCGGTTGAACGAAATACTCCGCTGTTGGAGCCCGCGAAAATTACTCCATTTGAATTAATTGCTATAGCAGCAATATCATATGTGGTCAGACCCTTATTCACCTGTACCCAGCTTTCACCGTTATCGGTAGATCTCTGTATACCTCCGCCTCTGGTTCCGGCAAAAATAACCCCCGACGGGTTGACTGCAAGAGTCATTACATTGCCTCCATATGGTCCGTTTGTCTGTTCCCAGAAACTTTGCGGGATAATAATTCCTGTAGAGAATAAAATTGAAGAAAGCACCAGAGCAGTAAAAGTTGTTTTCATACTTATACCCTAAAGTTAGGTTTATTAATAATTGTATGTTATCCTAAGCGCTTTTCCACTTTAAATTTAATGTCTTATTATTTAAGAAGCATCATCTTTTTGAAAGGACAACCAGTCTAAAGAATTGAAGAATCATTTCCTGAAAAAAGCTAATTTCCTGAATGTTTTTTATTTTAAACTGGTCAATAAATCAAGTTAGCAAGAATGGTACCTGATAAATCCGCTGTTCGTTATATTCCTATGTTCTCTGAACTTTCATCAGATCAGTTACGGGAAGTAACTACAGTTAGT
>DATICR010000295.1:0-2063 GCA_035456745.1 Ignavibacteriaceae bacterium | reverse complement strand
CTCAATAATGGCTGATTCTTTTATCACATAAAGTTAACTGACTTTTTTTATTGGCCACGAAGGCGCTAAGACACGAAGTTAACTTACCTTTTTTGGCTACGAAGGCATCAAGACACGAAGTTTTTGTTGGCCGCGAAGGCTCCAAGGCACGAAAGGGGTTGAATAAATTTTTAAGATAAAAAAATTATTCAATTGTGAGTATTGACAGGGATGATTTTATTAATGGAAATTAAATTTTTCTTTTCTTAATCTATGAATGCTATGAAAAATATTTTACCGCGCCGGATTAGATTGGTCTTTCTGTGTCTGCTTATTTTATGTGGAATTACTATAACCTATCCTCAGGAATCTGTTCATAAGCCGGAGAATAAAAAGCAGGCAGATAATTATTACTCCGAAAATTCTCATCACGGTGTATTTAAATACAGATCAAATTCCGGCAGTCAGCCGGTAAATCCTTCATTCAGGGATTTTTCACCAAATTATTTTCATATTGAAGATTCAAACAATTCTCTCTGGAACGGCAGACACTGGAATAAAAATTCTTACCCGCTGAAAGTGTTCATTCAGACATCAGATTCCAAATATTATAATCCTCTTTATAAAAATTATATTGAATATGCTTTCAAGGTTTGGGAAAAGGCTGATAACAGGATATCAGTTATTTTTGTATCGACATCAGATTCGGGTGATGTAATTATAAAATTTGTAAATAATCTTATGAAAAAGTATGACGAAAACTTTCTCGGTTTAACTGAAACCGATTTTAATAAACTGAAATCAATTACAAAGGCGTATGTTCAGCTGAGTTTGCTTAAGTTTGATAGTACAAAAATTGCCGATGGTGAAATGAAGGCTACAATTATCCATGAAATCGGACACGCTCTGGGATTGGGGCATAGTGATAATGACAAGGATATAATGTACCCTTATATAGATCCTGCCTGGGATAAAAATCTTGATTATAATGATCTGTCTTCAGGGGATTACCTGGCAATACGAACCCTGGTCAGTCTGGGATTCAAATATTAACAGGTTTATAATCACAGATAGATGCCATCTTTGTTTTTCTGCTTATCTTATGACAGATGGCATCTTCTATGATTTTTAAATTGACAAAATGCCGGATTAGTATAGACTTTTCAGGACTCCGGTTATGGATAAAATCTTATACCAAGACCAACGTCAATGCCTGAATCAAAATCAGGAGCTAATGCGAGCAAAACGCCCAATTCAAAAAATACTTCAATGGGCGTATCTTCCGGTACTAAATTTACACCTACTACTCCCCTTGCTCCAATTCCAACAGTGCCGCTTGCTCTGACATAGTGTCCTTTATACCAGAACCCGTTTCCCTCACCTACGCCTATCGCACCGCCGGGACCAGCATACAAGTTTGCTATCCGGCTTTTGAATGCATTAAAGTGCCATAAATAATCGACTCCGATCCTGGGGGATCCGAAATAGGAAGCACCGACATCGACAACAAATGCGTGACTATCGTGAGTCCAGAATTTTAAGGTGGCACCTAACGGATCGCCGACCATAATACCAAAGCCAAACTGTTTACCGTAAGGTGAGAAAGACTGCGCCTGGCTGAATTTACAGGTAACCATTACTAATATGATTAAAACAAAATATTTTTTCATTTTTTGCTATCCTAAATTTTTGAAAGATTCAGTGTTAATATCATAATAGTGATACCTTAATGAAAACAGTCATATCACATTATAATTGAATATTTTATGGACATTATACTGTTTAAAATACTTTTTTTTACGGAATCATGTAATCCTTCTCACTTTATTCTCCTTTTGATTACCTTAACTTGATTTGAATTATAATTATAATTAATGTTCTTCCATCCCTGATTAAAATTATTAAAAATTGAGGAAATACTATGAATAGTAATTCCGAAACAATTGTTGTTTCAGAAAATAAAAGAATTTATGATGACAGAAGTCTGCTGATTGAAAAATACAAAGCTGTCAGAAATTTCTTCAACACATTATGTGAGCCATTAAAAACTGAAGACTATGTGATTCAATCAATGCCGGATGTTA
>DATICR010000294.1:0-2651 GCA_035456745.1 Ignavibacteriaceae bacterium | reverse complement strand
TATAAAATTCGGAGTCGGATCATCATAATATTTAACTGTATCATGATCGACGCTGACATAGAATGTATCATTGTAAATATTCGATTTCCTGACCCAGACTGAATATGATTTTCCGTTCACAGGAATATTTCCAATTATCCGCAAGCTCAATGTATCAATGGAGTGTGTCAGACTGTCCTGTATCGCATAAGTCCATTTGTCCCCAACCGTATTAGGGAATAAACTTGTACCGGAAGGAGATGGATTTTTATTTTCTGTTGAATTCTCACAGGCATTGAAAACTAACGGTAACAGCAAAATAATTAATATCTTATGGTTAAATAAATTCTTAATATTCATATATCTTTCCTTTTATTATCTATAATCACTATAATAAAATTATTAATAACCCTTTAAGGTATTGGGCACATACGAATTATAGATCAAGAAATAAACTCTTAATTGCGATTTACTATTATCACACCGGTTATTATTATAATTCCGCTTATGATCATTAGAAGTGTAATATTTTCATTTAAGAAAATCCACGCAGAAAATACTGTTACGAACGGTTCGAAATAAAGGAAAGCCCCTACTTTTGAAGAATCCATATCTTTGAGTGATTGAGCCCACAGGACGTAGGATATACCAGAACAGAAAATTCCAAGAAACAAAATAGAAATACAGCTTATAACTGAAAGATGTTCCAGCCGGAATATGGTTTCCTTATTTGCAGTAACCGGAAGAAGGATTATAGCCATCATTATAAAAAGATAAAGTATCGTCATCACCGGAGGATATGTTAAAGAAATCTTTTTATTCACCATTGAATAGGCTCCCCAGGTAAAAGCACTGGCAAGTACGAGAAAATCCCCTTTGTGGGAGATGAACCCAATTGATGCAATGTTTCCTTTGCTTATTAGAAGAACAAGTCCTGCGAAAGCAATTATTATACCCGCAAGTTGTGATAAGGTTAATTTTTCTTTGAAGAAGATCATCCCCATTATGGTCATGAAAACAGGAGAGGTACCGATTATCCAACCGGTATTGGCTGCACTGGTGTATTGAAGTCCTGTAACCTGAATCCACAAATGAATAACCGCAATTACTGCAAGCAAAAAAATAAATGCGTGCTGTTTAAATTTTATGGAAAAATCACTTTTAGTATAAACGGCAAGGATGATAAGGAAAGTTATTCCTAGTAAAAGCCGGAGTATAATAATCATGACAGGAGTGAGTTCATTTAGTGCAGTTTTTGTCGCTATAAATGACACACCCCAGAAGGTGGTGGCTAGCAGTGGTTTTAAATATGCGGAGGGAACTTTCCTCATAAAATATATTTATATAGCATAAAGTCCGCCGGTTTGTTCTAGCCAGTCTGCTATTTTATCTCCGGCTTTGGCTACATCATTGTCCGAAACATCCAATTCTAGAACGGGGAGTCTGGAACGATGTATTAAACTTCTGAATAATTCCTGTTCTTCTATAAAAGGATGAATATTATCATACTGCTTTGGATTACCTGAAACTTTTAATCTTTCCTCCCTCGCTTTAAAAAATGATGCGGAAGTTCTTGTACAAAGTACAATGTGAAATCCCAGCTTATTGAGCCCTTCGTCCAGCCAGTTAAAATCGTATTCCTTGTTTAGATATTTTAACTGATAGACTTTTGTAGAAATATGAAACCTGTCGATTATCCATGAATAATATTTTTGCAGCTCAAATAATTTTAACCATGTACGGTACGTTTCCATTGCCTGGGCCTCTTCCTGCGGTTCGAAGTTAATCAAACCTCTTCCCCAGGGAAAATTGGTAAAAGCACACCATTCTGCAGAAATCAGGGGGGAGTGATACCTGTATTTTCGCGGACCAACTATACGGGGATGCTCATTCAAAGTAAAGGCAATTTCTGTTTTGTATGTAAGCCGCGTGCCTTCCAGTATTATTTTAGGACAAAGTTTAGCACCCATATTTATTTTGAATTCTTGGTTTTACGCGCAGAAGAATAATTCTTCAAATCGTAATTAATTATCGTTTCCGGCATTTCAACCCTGGTTATTTCTACACCGCTTTTTGTATAAAAATCTACGGCAAGTGTATCGTGGAAATCGGAAAAAACAACAACTCTTTTTATTCCTGCAGCAATCAAAGCCTTTGCACAGGTAGTGCATGACATATTTGTTATGTAAGCAGTTGAACCACTGATGTTCACTCCGTGTATTGCTGCCTGCACCAGAGCATTTATTTCCGCATGGTTTGTGCGGACACAATGATTATCAACCACAAGACATCCTTCATCTTCACAATGAGGCTGTCCCGGCAGAGAACCATTATAACCGGTAGCAAGTACAAATCTGTCTTTTACTAGTATGCATCCGCAATGCATTCGCGGACAGGTTGCTCTTTCCGAAGCAAGCATAGCAAGCTTAAGAAAATATTTATCCCACGATGGCCGTTTATTATTTTTCATTATTCCATAAAATTTTATTGGGGTACTTAAAAATAAGAATTATATATTATTATCAGCTATAGTCGATAACTTCTTAAGGTATACGAAAATTTAATAAAATTATTGAAATATTCATCAATAAACCCTGATCATATGTTTTCATCTGTTTAATGATTAATAGATGACTCTTATTGATTTGATATGAATTATTACGTAAGTTGCG
>DATICR010000293.1:0-2089 GCA_035456745.1 Ignavibacteriaceae bacterium | reverse complement strand
AATATTGATTTAACAATTACAAATTTTGGTACGTATGGAAATGGCTTTGCATTTTGGCCTGAACAGCCTTCATGTGAATATCCCATTGGTAGTGGGATTGAACATATTTTTGATGGTGGCTTATGGGTAGGTGGATTTATTTCTAATGATTCACTTGGAAGCCAGAGAGAAGGACCATATGTAACTACCGGGGCTGTAGATGCTTCATCCGTTTCATCTCGGGGGGGTGGATTTGAATATACCAATGCACCTGAAAATCATATTACAGAAAGATCATCACTACTTGATTCACGTTTTTATTCACCTAATGCAGTATCTCATCAGGATTTCGTGATGGATTATGTAGATACCAATACTACTTTTTCCAACGGTGAGCCTATTGAAGATCATAATCCCCTCGGTTTGGCAATCCATGAAGAATCTTACGCATGGAATTTCCCTTTTGCAGATTTCTTTGTAATCTTGAATTACTCAATTAAAAATGTTAGTAACAAATATATCGATAGTGTATATATAGGACTATGGACTGATGCTGTTGTAAGAAATACAAAAGTAACCCCTCCCGGCGGAGCAAGTTTTTATAATAAAGGTGGGGATGGATATAATGACTCAATGAAAATAGCGTATGAATTCGATGCTACCGGAGATGTTGGCTTTACTGACAGTTACGTAGGAATTCAGTTTCTTGGATCAACACCATCTATTGACAGCATATTTATAGTTGGAGCTGATACTCTTCCATCCGTGAGCTTCGTAAGCTGGCAATTCAGAAACACTGACGATCCCAACTTTTTTTCTCCATTGGATGATATTGAACGGTACAGGAAAATGCAGGGTTATTTTGGAGGTAGTAATAGATTTAAGAAAGGTATCAATCCGTCTTCCCTGAGATCACCGTCTAATCGATCCGTTTTAATAACTCACGGACCATTTCATGTAATAGCCCCCGGTGATTCTATTAATATGGTATTTGCAATCGTGTGCGCAAAAAAATCCGGAAATGATCCTGCTTCTTATGATACTGAAGAACAAAAACAAGATTTGTATTCAAATGCAAACTGGGCTTTAAGAGCTTATTATGGAGAAGACAGAAATCGCAATGGTATTCTTGATCCCGGAGAAGATTTAGATGGAAATAATAGAATAACAAGATATATTCTTCCGGCCCCGCCTATTTATCCTAATCTTAAAGTTGTCCCTGGAAATCAAAAAGTGATAATCTACTGGAGTAACCGATCCGAAAATTCTATTGATCCTATATCTGGGAGAAAAGATTTTGAGGGTTATAGAATATACAGAACAGAACCGGGATTTGATTTAACAGAAAGTCAGGATATAAACAAAGCACTTGTTCTGATGGCTGAGTTTGACAGTACTGGGAACTCTTATGGTTTCAACACAGGATTCTCCGCTGTTAGATTGGATGAACCAGTAACTTTTAATGGGGACCCTGTTTCATACAATTATAAGTTTGAAGTAAATAATTTGTTAAATGGCTGGCAGTATCTTTTTTCTGTAACCGCATTTGATAAAGGTGATCCTGCTAATAACCTCGAAAGTCTGGAATCTGGCTCTTTGGCAAATCTTGCAAGAGTAATCCCCGGAACAGTACCTTCAAGCAATCCAAATGTTGAAGTTGGTGTATATCCAAATCCATATTATGGTAATGCATATTGGGATGGTAGTTCAGAGAGGTTAAGAAAAATTTATTTTTATAACCTGCCGGCGAGTTGTGAAATTACAATATATACATTATCAGGTGATGTAGTAAAGAGATTAAATCATGATAAGAATAGTAATGGTTCAGATCTCAGATGGTTTCAGCAATATGCTTCAGATGGTAAACAGCAGCTTTCGGGTGGGGAAGAACCATGGGATTTAATCACTGACCATGATCAGGCAATTGCTACAGGTTTATATCTGTTCTCGGTTAAGGATTTATCTAATGGTAATATAAAACTTGGCAAATTTTTAATTGTAAAATAATGGAGGTCATATAATGAAGAAAATGTTACTTTTTATTTTTTTAAGCTTAATTTCTGTTGCCGTTTTTGCACAGAATTATCCGCACGTTTCGATTAGAGATATT
>DATICR010000292.1:0-9245 GCA_035456745.1 Ignavibacteriaceae bacterium | reverse complement strand
GATATTTGGATTATATCTTAACAGTTCTGAATTAAATGCACAGGACAATGGAACCAAAATTAGTAGAGGGTTCATCGATTTAAACAATGATGGTATAAATGATAATGCATTGGATTCGGACAAAGATGGAATTCCGGATTGTAAAGACCCGGATTTTACAAAGGCGCAAAATAGAATACTGCACCAGAATAGTTACTGGTACCGGTATAACTATAAATACAATTTTGCTCATGAAAAAGGGAATGGCTATGGTCCGGGAAACGGAATGGGCAATAAAGGTATAGGCCCACGAGACGGTTCTGGATATGGACCCGGATCAGGGACGGGAGTTTGTGATGGGACAGGACTCAAAGGCAGAAGAGGAGGAAGATAATAACCTTCCATAGCGGCGGCAGAAATTTTCTGCCGCTTTTTTTATGCCAAATAAAATATTGCTGCTTTATCTGCTGCTGTTGCCCAACTTACCAACCTCTTCAGAACGACATTAAAGAAGAGAAATAGTAAAGCAAATAAAAATATAGTAACATATTAAATCATCGAAAGAGGATTGGGGTAAATAAAATTATAACCAAGATATTTCTTTAATTTTTCTGAATTTACGATCTTGTAATTTCCCACAGTGTCAATGAATTCTGGTTTTTTCAGGTTAAGCTTTTCAGCGGCTGCAGTATAAAATTCTCTTTTTGCCGGATGAAAATCCGAACACGCATTAAATATTTCATTCCAGGCATTTTGGACAATAACCTCATATATGATCTTGATGCAGTCTTTACGGTGAATTAGGTTCACAGGCATATTTCCACTCGGGATATTAATATTACCGGCAAAATACCTGACAGGATTTCTGTCATCATCAAATAATCCTGCGAACCGGATTATTGTTTTATCAAATGATTTATTTCCGAATATTATTTTTTCAACTTTCTTTAAAGCTTTACCAGAATCTTTTTCCGGAAGGAGATCATCTTCTTCAATAACTTCCCGGTTTACATTTCCATACACCGAGGTTGAGCTTATAAAAATTATTTTTTCTATGGCAGATTTTTGTATTTGATCAAGTATGGATGTAATCTGTTTTGTATGATAAGAGATTTTATTTTCACTTCCACCTGGTGGAATATCTATAATTAAAATTTGACTCTGAAAGAATTCCGGAATATTATTGCCTTTTATATTTGGGTTTAATTCAATATAAAATGGAATGATCTTTTTGGAAGATAATAAACTCAATTTTTCCTGACTGGTTGTTGAACCTTTGACATTGAACCCATTGGAAATTAGGTATTCTGCCAGAGGCAAACCCAGCCATCCGCAGCCGAGGATTGAAATGGATTTATTCATTAAATATAAAATTATTTAAAATCAAATTAGGATTTTTTGCGGAGAGATTCATTAGTGTAGCAGTTAAACTATACTCAACTACCTGCGATCCCTTTTCTTATTGTCTTTTCAACCGCTTGCTTAAAATTGCTCAGATTTACCGGCTTTTGAAATACATATTCGATACCGAGATCATTGTAATCCAGTATTATCTGCCTGTCTATATTACTGCTGAGAACCATAACAGGAGGTTTTCCTTTCATCTCAAGCTTTTTTAATTCTTTCACGAATTCATAGCCATTCATTATGGGCATCTTATGATCGGTTATAACAATAGCAGGGGGATATTCAAGAATTTTTTCGATGGCTTCCTTACCATTGGAGGCTATATCAATATTATAATCCGGAGTTATATTCTTCAGAATCTTTGAATAAAGCAGTCTGTCGGTCTTGCTGTCATCAACTAAAAGTATTACGGATGAACCAACAGGAATTGTGAAAACGAAATCTGAACCCATTCCATATTCGCTTTTAACTGATATTTCGCCGCCATGCTTCTCTATGATTTCTTTTACAAGCGAAAGTCCAAGCCCGGTGCCTTTTTCACCGGCCGTCCCTTCTGAAGAAAATTTTGTGTCAACGTTGAAGAGCTTATCAAGATTTTCTTTTTTGATTCCCGTTCCGGTATCTTTAACACTAAATTCGTAAAACCTTATTTGTCTGGAAGGCCTGCACGATATAATTATACTTCCGCCGGGACGAGTAAATTTTATTGAATTTGAAATAAGATTATTGAATACCTGAAGAAGTAATCCCTTGTCTGCAAAAATCAGCAGCTCATTTGGTACTTCCGATGTAATTTGTATGTTTTTCTGAATGGCTGTGCCGATAAGCGTGTTGATTGAATTTTCTATAATCTTGCCAGCATCGGTTTTCTCAGGTTCAAATTTTATTCGACCTGTCTGTATACGGGTCCAGTCGAGTAACGAATTCACTAATAAAAGCATTGATTGTGAAGACTCGCGGATAAACTCAATATATTGTCTTTTTTCCTCTTCATTTAATCCCTCATCGTGCAACAGTAAATCGGTGAATCCTAAAATAGAACTAAAAGGTGTCCTTAAATCATGTGAAATGATTGAAATAAACCTGTCTTTGGTTTCATTAAGCTTTATAAGATTATCGGTCGACTTTTTTAACTCATCCTGAGCTTTTTTCCTGAGGGTTATATCACTTATCAGTCCGTAAACTTTACTGATTAATCCATCCCTGGAACGTATAAGGTTTATTTTATTTCGTATCCATACAATGTTACCGTTCTTATGAATTATTCTCAGTTCAAATTCACCGGAATTCTGAACAGTGCTTTTTAATAATTTCTTCAGAAATTTTTTCGCTGCTTCAAAATCATCAGGGTGAATTATTTTAAGTATGAGACGTGAATCAATAAGAAATTCTGCCTGGGAGTATCCAGTTATCTTTTCTACTGAAGATGTATAAAAAACTGGTCGAAGAATTCTTCCCGTTCTTTCAAAAGTATAAAGGAAATCATCAATGTTTTCGGTTATGTTCCGGTATTTCTCTTCCGACTCCCGGATTGCCTGCTGTGCGCGTTTTCTTTCAGTAACATCCCGGGTTACAAATACAATGTATGTTTTTTTGTCCTGTAAAAATGTTGCTGCAGTGACCTCGGTAAAAAATTGTGAACTGTTTTTCCTTCTTCCAAGAAATTCAAATCTTCCCGCTGCATTCCTGCCCGTCTCCAGCAATTGAATGTATTCTGCAACTTTTAATATATCATCATTTGATATAAGGTCAAGCATCTGTTGACCGACAAGATCCGATTTACCCTTAAAACCAAAAATCTGGGAGAATGAATCATTGCACATTACAATTTTACCCTGGTTCAGTAGAACAATCCCGTCGCTTGCAGATTCGATTAACCCATTATATAATTCAAGTTTTTTATTAATTTGATATTTATCTGAAATATCAATGAAGTAAACTGAATAAATTTTCTTGCCTGATTTTTCAACTGCAGACGATGTAAAGTACGCCAGTGATGGTATGCTTTCACCTTTTTTGGTACTAAGCGGGAGTTCTATTTTTGTTTTACTCTGATCAAACAAACCGATCTCAAAAACATTGGAGGACAGGTAGTCGGGGTCTATAAATTTTGTTATATTCTGATCAATTATCTCTTCAGGTGTATATCCAAGTTTTTCACAAAACGTATTGTTGGCATAAATAATATCACCGCTTATATCAACACTGCAGATAAGTTCTCCCGCCTGATTAATAATTGCGCGCAGAGTTTCTTCCGAAGATTTTAATTTATTTTCCGAAACGGTTCTATCGGTTATATCTGTGCATGTGATTATTATGGGATGATTATGATTATCCGTTAAAGCAAACTTAACTTCGTAAGTCTCTTTCTGTTTATTTTCCTTGAAAACAGATAAACTGGTTTTCCAGTAACGGTAATTATCAAGTTCAGTTTTGATTTTATTAAAATATGGTCTGTCAAAATTCCCGATAATATCACCAAGAAACATATTGTAGGTCCCGTCAGAGAGATTAAAACATTTTTTTGCTTCCTGGTTGAAATATTTAATTTCTCCTTCATTGTTGGTCGTTATAATGGGCTGTGGTATACTTAATGCGGCAGCGTTATTAGCGTCCAGTCGGTTAATTTCATTTTTTAAATGATTTAATTCATTCAATAATTCCGTATTATTTTCAAAAAATAGGTAGATAAATTTAATTTGTCTGTACTTTGTCTGGTAAGGGAAAATGCTGCATTTATAAAACATCCTTTTCCCGGCGGTCTTTATTTCTAGATTCATTTCTACAGATGATCTTCGCTCAATTGCCGAAGATATTCCTTCAAGTATTTTGTTCAGATTATCAGTAGTAAAAAGAATGGCAAGCTGTTTATCGATTACTGATTGAACAGCGGGGAAAATTTCTTCAAGACCCCTTCCTGATATATATTTAATTCTTCTCTCTTTGTCGACAATCAAAAAAATATCATAAAGCGAATTAGCAATTTTATCAAGATGTGCTCCAAAATGAATATCATCCTCTTCTGAATATCCGATAGTTTTGATGTCTTCAATGATTAAAATGCCGCCATTAAACTGACCATCTGCAAAAACAGGCGAAGCCTTGATAAATAAGGAGATGTATCCCCGCCCGGATACAGGGATGTTCTTGATCTCTTTTTCGAATGAATAACCCTCCCGCAATTCCTTCAACTCCTTTTTAATATCGATACCGGGGAAAAGATCCTGTTCGAGTATATTTAATCCCCTTAGAGAAAAGGAATCTATATTGTAAAGGATACCATATTTTGTATAATTTTCATTTACAAAATCAATTTCCCAATCGGCTGTAAAAGTCAATATCCCGACAGGGGCATTTTCAAGAATTTTTAAGAGGTAATCTTCCCTGCTCGTAAATCCCAGATTATCGGATGTGTATTGCATAAATCCTGTCTACAACAAAAATCTGTTTTGGGTTCTATCAATTATCATGCTATTTCCCGTTATGAATATTACTATAAAAGAGAGTTAACTTAAACTTGTGTAACTTATTATACTATAATAAGTTATCCCTCTTTTCCCTCAAGACGACAATTTTGGCCAAAAGCCTTATTTCATGTTAATAATGTATCATTTTGGATTTATTAGATCAATTCATTTCATACTAATTATTATATGTTATTTTTTCAGTCAGTTCAATTTTTTCAAAAAATATTTTATTCATTCATTGGTCCCAATACTAAGATCTTAAATTGCCTGCCCAACAAAATTCTCTTTTTGATAATTGTGTATAAAACTATCTAAAGTTGAAAAATTTCGGGGTACACTCTCTCATACGTTCAACTATGTTTTAGTTTTTCTTCCAGTTTCTTTAATTCTTCGGTCATCTCAGCCGGTAATCTGTCTCCGAATAGTTTATAATATTTTCTCATCTCTTTTGATTCAGCACACCATTCATCCTTATCTATTGATAATAATCTGTTCAGATTTTTATCGGATATATCAAGACCGGAAAGTTCCAGTGATTCTTTCGTCGGCAGGTAACCAACTGCTGTTTTCCTTGCGCCGGCTTTCTCATTGCACCTGTCAAAAATCCACTTAATAATTCTTATATTTTCTCCATAACCAGGCCAGAGGTATTTTCCATCCTCATCTTTCCTGAACCAGTTCACATAGAAAATTTTCGGAAGCTTATTTTTATCTGCTGACTTTCCAATCTCCAGCCAATGTTTAAAATAATCACCCATATTGTATCCGCAAAACGGGAGCATAGCAAATGGATCGTGCCGTAATTTGCCGGTTATTCCTGCAGCAGCTGCAGTCATTTCAGATGATACAGCAGATCCAACAAAAGTTCCGTGCTGCCAGTTAAATGCCTCGTAAACCAATGGAACTGTGGTCGATCTTCTTCCCCCGAAAATTATAGCAGATATCGGAACACCATTCGGATCTTCCCATTTGGGGTCAACAACCGGACACTGATTTGTCGGTACCGTAAATCTTGAATTGGGATGCGCAGCATATTCGTCAGATTCCGGTGTCCATTCGTGTCCAAGCCAGTTCATCAATTTTGGTGGTTTCTTTTTTGTCATACCTTCCCACCAGACATCTCCTTCAGGTGTCAACGCAGTATTTGTATAAATAGAATTTTTATTCATCGTTATCATAGCGTTCGGATTGGTATCCATTGATGTTCCGGGAGCAACTCCGAAAAATCCTGCTTCAGGATTAATTGCATAGAGACGTCTGTCTTTACCGAATTTCATCCAGGCAATATCATCTCCTACAGTCTCAACTTTCCATCCGGGTAATGTGGGAGTAAGCATCGCTAAATTAGTTTTCCCGCAGGCACTTGGAAAAGCTCCGGCTAAATATTTTTTTTCACCTTCAGGATTTGTAATTCCTACTATCAACATATGCTCTGCAAGCCAACCCTCTTTCTTTGCCATAAATGAGGCTATCCTGAGTGCAAAACATTTTTTTCCCAGTAATGCATTTCCGCCGTAACCACTGCCATATGACCATACACTTTTTTCTTCCGGAAAATGTACAATGTATTTTTTTTCATTGCACGGCCAGGGAACATCTTTAGTCCCATTTACCAGAGGCATACCTACAGAATGAAGGCATTCAACAAAACGTCCGTCTCCAAGTAGTTCAAGTACCTTACTCCCGGTTCTTGTCATTATTCGCATACTGCAAACAACATATGGAGAATCTGTCAACTGAACTCCAATGTGTGAAATCTTTGAACCGAGAGGTCCCATACTGTAAGGAATGACATACATTGTTCTTCCTCTCATACACCCGGTAAATAACTCCATTAATATTTTTTTCATTTCGGCCGGATTTTTCCAGTTGTTGGTAGGTCCGGCATCCTCTTCATTCCGGGTGCAAATGAAAGTACGATTCTCCACTCTTGCCACATCTGAAGGATCAGAACGGCAAAAATAACTGTTTGGTTTTAGTTGCTCGTTTAATTTGATGAAAGTCCCGCTATTAATTAATTTCTTTGCCATTTCATCGAATTCCTCAGATGATCCGTTACACCAGTAAACAGCTTCCGGCTGACAAATAGCTGCCATTTTATTAACCCAATCAGTCAATTTTTCATTCTGTGACATAAATTTCCTTCTGCTGAATTTTAAAAACAGAAAATAGAATTCCCCCTGGATTTCTGTTTCCTTTAATTTTTGAAAAATTTGCACTTATTGAATAATTAAAAATAATATTTCCGGTTCACGATAACAAAATAAGTTCAAATTCCTCATAAAACTGATAGCGTTTATAAAAATTTATTAAATTTGCTCCATTATTATTATGAGCATGAACATAATGGCGGGTTTCTTTCAGTATATTGGAAAAAAAGCGATTGCTTTCTTTAGGGAAATTGGTCAGGTATCCCGCCTTCAATGGGATATAATCAAGAGCTTCACTTCCATCCCCCGCAGCAGGAAAATTATATTATACCAAATGGAACATATAGGTGTTAACTCACTTCCCCTGGTGATGATAATTGCAGTTTTTACAGGAGCGGTTGCCGCCTGGCAGGCAGCCTATCAGCTAAAGGGAGTGGCTCCTTTGTCATTTCTCGGTGCTGCAACAAGCAGGGCTATAGTTACTGAGCTTGGACCTGTCCTTACCGGAATAGTAATAGCGGGACGGGTGGGGGCATCAATTGCAGCGGAGCTCGGAACTATGAAAGTAACTGAACAAATAGATGCTCTTGAGACAATGGCAATAAGTCCCGTCAGGTATCTTGCTATGCCGAGATTCTTAGCCGCAATTTTTATGATGCCGTTACTCGTAACATTTGCTAATGTAATAGCGGTTTTGGGAGCTTATGTTGTCTCTAATTATTTCCTTGGTGTTTCATATGCCGTTTTCTTCTCTTCTGTAAAAAGATTTTTTGAGATACCGGATTTTGTTTCGGGTTTAATTAAGACGATCGTTTTTGGAGGAGTGACTTCTCTGCTTGGCTGTCATATTGGTTTTAGAACTGAGGGCGGCGCTGAGGGAGTGGGACAGGCCACAATACGTTCGTTTGTACTTTCCGCTGCGTTAATATTGATACTCGATTATATCCTCTGGATGTTGATTTTCTAAACAGCTGCAATGTGAAGTTACTTCAGTGAATACATCCCTTTAATTTCATGATTTTGTGCTCACCTGCGTAATATCATATAATTAATAAGCTTTTCGTTTTATATTTATTCGTTAAGTATCTCAGTGAAGTTTTATTATGGTTTAAATTTTCAAAGAATTTATGTATAATAGACCAAACTTTTTTTATTAATTAGGTGCCTGCCATGGAAAAAATAAATTATCGAATAAAAGAAAGGGCAGAAAGAATTGTCCTTCCTGATAATCCGGGTTTTGGAGTTATTTTTACAGATCATGTTTTTGAGATGGACTATAACCCAAAACAGGGCTGGCATAATCCTGTTATAAAACCTCTTGAAGATCTTACCATTCATCCCGCTACCATGTTTGTCCATTACGGACAGGCAGTATTTGAAGGATTGAAAGCATATAAAACAGAAAACGGTGATGTGGTTATATTCAGACCCGATGAACATATAAAAAGATTAAACCGTTCAGCAAAGCGAATCTGTATACCTGAAGTTGATGAAGAATTTGTACTTCAGGCATTAAAAGAATTGGTAGCACTGGAACAAAACTGGATCCCGACAAAAAAAGGTGAGTCTCTTTATATTCGTCCTTTTATTTTTGGTAATGATCCTGTGCTGGGAGTGCGCCCTTCTGCAAATTATAAGCTTGTCATTTTATTATCACCCGTTGGAGCATATTATCCCGAAGGGTTTAAACCGGTAAAAATTCTTGCTCAGGATGATTTTGTAAGAGCTGTCAGAAAAGGTCTTGGAGAATGCAAAACACCGGCTAATTATGCAGCTAGTCTTCTTGCATCTCAACAAGCCAGGGCTAATGGTTTTACACAGGTATTATGGCTGGATGGAGTCGAACAGAAATATATCGAAGAAGTTGGAACAATGAATATATTCATCCGCTTCAAACATGAAATTGCCACTCCGAAACTGAACGGCAGTATTCTTCCGGGTATTACAAGAAAATCTGTGCTTCAGATACTTAACGATTGGGAAATGAATGTATCTGAAAGGCTAATCGCAATGCAGGAAGTGATTGATGAATATAAAAAAGGAAATGTGCTTGGAGTATTTGGTACGGGCACAGCAGCTGTAATTTCTATGGTGGGATTACTGAGTTATAAAAATATAGAAATGAAGTTTGAGGATAATGATTTTGCATTGAAGCTTTTTAATGAAATTACTTCAATCCAATATGGTCTGAAGCCTGACCGCTATAATTGGCTCACGTATGTGGAAAAAAAACAGGTTGAAG